>DUIM01000168.1 GCA_013330355.1 Methanosarcinales archaeon | reverse complement strand
GCGGCTTTACACTGAAAATAAAGGATATGGATTCCCCTGGCCCCAGATCCCCGATCCTGGCTGTTACTGTGTAATTATCAGCACTGATGTTTTTCATTTCCTGTACCGGGATCTCTATACCCATTTGAAGCGGGACATCTACAGATACCAGGATATTGTGCAGCCTTTCATCCCCTGTATTGGTCAGGACAACCTGGCCCCGTTCATACCATGATACACCGGCAACCAGTCTGTTTTCCTGGTAAATTTCCTTATTCTTCAGGGGTATGTCCATGCCGATCTCAAGTTCAGCCGCAGCTAATTGCGGCAAGAAAAAGATCAGTAATATGAGAATGGCTATTAGCTTCATTTTTTGCTCCTTACCCTGTATATCAGGAATAACATGGAAATAACCAAAACCATAACAACTGCCCGGGGTACATTTTCTCTTTTTGATTCAGCCATTGTGTGGATTTCAATGTAATCGTCTCCCTGGTCTTCCATGTACTCTACAAAAAAAACTGCATTAAAAGGATGGATATATGACTCCCCCCCACGCTCAAACAAGACTGAATTATTGGCAGTATCAACAAACTCTGTTACATCCCAGCTGTCCAGGTCAAAGTACGCACCGGACTTCCTCCTGCCAACATCCTCACCCAGCAGATTGGAATTGAAATATAACTTATCGATCTCACCCTCATTACCTGCGATCATCATTGTCCACAGGGTGGCATTTGTTGTCCCCTTCGGGATATCACCCCTGAATATTACCTCATCATGGTCTATTTTGGACGTTTGGGAGAGGGCATGGTTCCCTTCGGCAATCCAGAACCGGGTTTGTGGCATTGTAGTATCATTATACACTGCCACCAGTACAATGCTGTACGGTGCACCGTTTGTGTTATGATAAGTTACTGATACAGTGTTCATCCCGGATGACAATTCATTGGTAACATCTAAGACATAATCACAAATCCCCCATGCGGCCACATAGGAAGGTTCGCTTGACCTGCCAAGGCTTTTTCCATTGATGCTGACCTCGATCCAGTCGCCTTCGTTATAATTCCATACAGGTACATACAGACGGGCATATTCAATGTTACCTGGCAGGTCAAAGTATTCCACATAAGGGTCTTCATAGGTAAGACCGTGACCGCCACCCACATAAACCCCACCATGGATACTGCCCTCGGCTATAACATACAGCGGCGTGCCATCGCCCCGCCATTCACCGGCCGAGGCCAGGGGTACCAGCAACAGGATGAAAATGAAAAGAGCGATTTTTTTCATTTTAGCTCCCTGGCACTGTGCCGCCATAACCTGTAAAACTGAGATATAACCCGGTACTCATGAATACAAAGATATATGAGAGAAAAATATAATCCGGGCGACCCAGTTTTAGTTCATTTAGATATGTCCTGTGCTTTGTTGCCCTGAAGGCCCTTGAATCGGCAGCGATGGCCATCTGCCGGCCAGTTCTTAAAATATTAATGACCAGCGGGAAAAAGAGGTATTTTAATGCAATTATCTTGTTGGTGATGCCTTTCATCTTAAGGCCCCGTACCTGCATGGCATTTATGGTGATTAGGCTTTCCTCTATCATGGAAGGAGCAAAACTTACTGCAGAGGAAACCATGAAAGCGATCTCTCCTGGAAAACCGAAGTCTCTCTTGCCTATCCGGATAAAACGTACAAGACCTGCAATTAGCTCACTTGGATGAGTGGTGGCCACAAGCAGGAGGGCGGCACTTACCGATGCCATGAACCGGAAGGACTGTATGAACCCATACACGGCACCTTCTGCATATACATGGATCCCACCTGTAATGGGTCCGATTACAGGGAAGGTTGCCGGGATTATGGTAAATGTGGGCGTTTCACCCCAGTAGTAGAATAATGACTGGGAGATCATGAACCCGAATACCATCGTAAATAGCACGAAAGCAATGGATCTGATCTTCTCCCCGGAAGGGCGCAACATTGCCCAGAAAGGCAGGGTTGACAGGAATATCGCCAGCAATACCCAGGGTACACCGGCTGTAATGGTCAGTGTGGACACACTGAATACCCATATTAACTTGACCCTCGGGTCAATGCTGTGGATTATTGTTTCCTTTTGTTCGTAACGAAATAGTCCCCGCAAAAGATCACCAAAATCATTAAGATTTTACACAGAAGTATTACTTCCGATATAAGGCTATGTTATTTATACTTAATTGGTGTTATTCGGTTGGATAGAAATCGAAATGATATCAATTGAAAATCTTACTTATTATTATCCTGATTCTGAAGATGCAGTACTTGATAATGTCAACCTGACAGTCGAAGAGGGCGAGTTCATACTTTTGCTGGGTCCCAGCGGTTGCGGGAAATCAACTCTTGTCCAGTGCCTGAATGGTATTATTCCCAAAGTTGCCAGCGGAGACCTGAGTGGTGAGATATTCATAAACAAAAAAAATGTCAGGGACCATAAGGTCTACCAGTTATCCACCGATGTCGGCCTGGTATTCCAGAACCCTGATACCCAGTTGTTCGGGCTGACTGTGGAGGAAGATGTTGCTTTTGGCCCTGAGAACCTGGGAATTGAAAGGGAAGGGATACGTGCACGTGTGAAGCACTCCCTGGAAACGGTGGGATTGACGGACTT
>DUIM01000110.1 GCA_013330355.1 Methanosarcinales archaeon | reverse complement strand
AACAGTCACCCTCAGCCCGCCCAGACTTCCACACACCCGAGTTGGAGACCACAAACATAGCAGCCTCCTCCAGCGTGGTCTGCGGAACTTCCTTGCCTTCCGTCTTAATAACAACCACAGGCGACCCCGGCGCTTCAGTATGGAAAAAGATATCCCGCTTTTCCATATACTTCTTCACCGCTTCCTCATTAGTACCCGCATCCCGGCCACCTATAACCAAAAAGCCATCAGAGGACTCGAACCACCTGAACTTATCATACCAGCGGGGTTTCACCTTAACCTTCCCCTTCAACTGCCTGGTGCGCACAGGTTCCTGCTTCTTCCTGATAAGTTCCTCAGTCTGGAGTATCGCACGACTGGCACCTGAACTTTTACCTGCCACCTTCTTTGCCTTATCATAATAAACCTGGGCATTCTGTGGCACTGTCAACTTGATATCCACATCCACATTCGTACCGTCAAGTTCCACTGTAAGTTTCCCTGAACCAGGGTCTATGGACCTGATCATCTTTGCCTGCGGAATATCTGCACCCTTTAACCTGCTTCGTATCTCATCCCAGCCCAGCCGCTGCCTTGCCTCGATGATAATATTCAATATCTCCTCTACAGGCTGGTAATTGGCATACAGCAACTCCCCCTTTTCTTTCAACTCCCCCCCCTGCTTCGTAAACTTCTCTATAGCCTGCTGCTGCTGTCTCAGCCTCCTCTCAAGCACACCCTCCTTTTTCTGCTCCACTGCCACTTTTTTGGCTGCAACCTCTATACCCGCACTGAAATATTCATCAAGAGCCTGGTTAAAAGTATCCAGCTTTCTGGTCTCAAGACCCTGGTAGCGCATAAGTCCAAACGGCAGCACATCAATGTTATTACCATCCTTTACCACCACCTGTGGCTCAAGTTTCCCTTCGGATATCGGTCCGAAAACCACATCCATCGCCGCATGTATCCCCTCAAAATCCCGCATCTCAGAAGAAGGTGTGGCCTTGTCAATACCTGAGCGCAGGCACACTTCCTCAGCCAGCACACCACCCATGTTTAACCTGGTGGCCAGCGTCCTGACAACATCGCTCTCCGATTCACTGAATATATCGGTAAGGCCACCGGGCGATACATCGAGCGGGCTCATCTGGTTTGGGGGAAGTTCATATATCTCGCCCCTGCGCAGCGTCCTGTCCCTGAAACTGACAGGTTTCATAGGTTGAAGGATCCTGCCCTCGTCATCGGTAAGAATAATATTGCCCCTTGAAAACAGTTCGGAAATCAACCTGGTAGTAACTCCGGCCCTTATGATTTCCAGTTCGATGATCCTGTCAAAATTATGCTGGGAAACACGCTTAATCCTGCCCCCAGTGATATGTTTGCGAAGCAGCATGGGAAACCCCTGGGGCAACTGGGGGGCCGGGCGCGGATAACGGGTGAGGTGCATCCTCTTGCCAGCCTGTATCACCAGATTATGCCTGCCCTGCCCGTATATGGCCAGGGTGATCCTCATCTCATCATTGGAAGTCTGGTATATCTTTCCTATCTTTGCGTCCAGCAGACCGAGTGTGCTGCTATTGAACTCGGATACAATGGCAGCTACATCCACGCTGGTCATTTCCTCTTTCATGGGGCAGATATTATGGACTGTAAACTCATAATCCTTTGCAGGAATATAGAAACTGTTTTGATAACATATTCCAGATTAAGGTAGAATGACCAGTTTCCAGGATTTTGCCGAGACTTGCCAGCGTATCGAGAACATCCCGGGTTCTCTTGAAATGACACAGGTAGTAGCTGATCTTTTTTCCAGCGTGGAAGATGATGAGCTTGAGATAGTATCCAGGTTCATCATGGGTCTGGTGTTCCCTGTATGGAGTCCACTCCAGCTGGGTATCGGACCCAGCTTACTGTATACTTCCCTGTCCAGGGCATCCGGTGTGCCTGTAAAGGGTATCATTGACCTGGTACGCGAGACCGGGGATGTGGGACTGGCGGCCAGGGAAGCACTGAGTGGAGCAAAGAAGTCACAATCCACACTGGCTGCTTTCGGGGAAGAGGAATCGGTACTATCCATACAGGACGTTTTTACAAGATTTTCTGATATTGCCAATACATCCGGCAAGGGCTCCCAGTCCTCCAGGGCAAGGAACCTGCAGTTCCTGTTCGGCCGGGCCACACCAATTGAGGCCGTATACCTGGCACGGCTTTCCATCGAAGAACTGAGGATCGGGGTGGGTGAAGGAATTGTCAGGGATTCCATTGCAAAAGCTTTCAATGTACCAAAAGATGCTGTGGAACGGGGCTATATGCTCACCAATGACCTTGGACTGGTTGTAAAGGAAGCAAAACTTAACGGCACACACGGTCTGGCCGGCCTTAACATGGAACTGGGTCGCCCCATCAGGATGATGCTGGCCCGGATATCCCAGGGTATCGACTCTGCTGTTAATGAAATGGGCTCAGTGGCAGTTGAATGGAAATTCGACGGTGCCAGGGTGCAGATCCATAAGGATGGGGATAAGATCTCTATATATTCACGGCGCCTGGAAGATGTGACAAACTCCCTGCCCGATATAGTAGAAATGGTAAGGGAAGGTATTTCAGCAAAATCAGCCCTCCTTGACGGGGAAGCCGTGGTGTTGGGGCCTGATGGTAAGCCCGGAGCCTTCCAGCACATACTCAAACGGTTCAGGCGCAAGTATGATGTGGATGTGGTGAAGGAACAAATACCTCTACAATTGTATCTGTTCGATATATTGTATTTCAATGGTGAGAGCCTGTTTGACAATACCCTGGTACAACGAAGACAGCACCTGGTTGAATGTGTAACTTCCTCTGGTAACCTGAAAATAACAGAGCAGGTCATCACTTCAGATGTAAAGGATATCAATGATATTTACCATGAAGCCTTGGAAGCGGGTCATGAAGGCGTGATGTTGAAAAACCCGGAATCACTTTATTCTCCTGGCAAACGCGGGAAGAACTGGCTTAAGATCAAACCACTTATGGAGACGCTGGACCTGGTGGTTATCGGCGGGGAATGGGGTGAGGGACGGCGCGTTAACTTCATCGGATCATTCCAGATTGCGTGTATTGAGCCAGAATCAGGTGATCTTTTATCCCTTGGAAGAGTGGGAACAGGTATTACTGACGATATGCTTGAAGACCTGACAGCACGGTTTACGGAACTCATGGTAGTTGAGAATGGCAGGGAACTGGAATTCGTTCCACAAGTGGTTTTCGAAGTCGCTTTTGAGGAAATCCAGAAAAGCCCTACTTACAATTCAGGTTATGCACTGCGGTTTCCCAGGCTTGTCAGGGTGAGGGATGATAAGAGTCCTGATGAAGCAGATACACTTGATAGAATAGAACAGCTGTATATTAACCAGAAAGGCAGACCTGATAACGCTTCTTGATGTTGGTTCCAGCCAATATGTTTATCCGTTGAGCTTATAGACAATCTGTTTATACTGTAAACTCATTGATAATTTATTCATCCTGTATAATCATTGATAATTTATTTATTCTGAAAACGGTTATATATCATGTGCGTTATTAGAAATATTGTTCGTTTAACGACGAACCAAGAGTCGCAGGGTATACAGAGGTCTTTTTTTACTATACTCCCACTCCCACCCCTTAAAGTCTTTGTATACCTGTTCTCTTGCAAAAACGGGGGGCATGTGTCCCCACATTTTCATTTTTCTACCACTATTCACTCCTTAATAAAATCTTCAAGTGTGGTCTGTCGCAGTTTGTTCTTGCCCAGGTTTGAGAGCCTGATACCTAAAAGTCGAATCTTCCTGCCGTTAAAGAACTCACTGGCAAGCTCACCGGATACCTGTCTTATAGTATCCGGATCCCTGGTATCATGATCCAGTGTCCTGGCCCTGGTAAATGTGGTAAAATCCGCCTGCCGCACTTTTACAGATACTGTCCTGAAAGAAAAACCCTTATTCTGCAATGACTTGTGCACCAGCCCGGCAATATTGTCCAGCGCCCCGTACAGCACTATACTATCACCAATATCAACATCAAAGGTATGCTCCCTGCTTACCGACCTGGTCACGCCCCGCTCCTCAACCTCGCTATCATCCACCCCCTGCGCCAGTAAATACATTCCAGTACCCCACTTGCCGAACACGTCCACCAATTTGTCCCGATCAAATCGTGCCAGCTGCCCGATGGTCCGGATTCCCAGGCCCTGCAGTATCTCCTCGTTCTTACGACCTATCCCCTGCAATCTGCGTACCTCCAGTGGCTCCAGGAACCCGGCCACCCTGTCCGGCTCTACTACGGTCAGTCCGTCAGGCTTGTCCAGGTCCGAGGCTATCTTGGCCGCCGACCTGGTGGGAGCGATGCCGATAGAGCACGTAAGCCCCTCTTGCTCCTTTATTTGTACTTTGATCTCCTGTGCGACATTTACAGCCCCTTTATAGTCCACCACTTCTTCACTGATATCCAGGAAGGCCTCGTCCACGCTCACCTGCTGGAACCTGATGGCTTTTGACCTGAGTATCTCCATGACCCTGCGGGAAACCTCCTTGTACAGTTGCATATTTACCCTCAGGTACACGGCATCCGGGCACAGCTTGTATGCCAGGGAAATGGGCATTCCGGAATGTATCCCGAACTCCCGCGCTTCATATGAGCAGGTGCTCACCACGCCTCTGCCTTTTCCGCTTTTTGGGTCAGAACCAACCACAACCGGAAGACCCTTAAGGGACGGGGCCCGGCGCTGTTCTACAGAGGCATAAAAACTATCCATGTCCACATGAAGGATGATTCGACTCATTCAATTGCTCCCTGATAGGTTTACGCTGCGTGATATTATCAAATACTTCTAACCCCACACTTAAATACTGTAACCCCTCATTTAATAACTACGCCCGGAGGGATGTGCTATAAAATTCAACTACATAAAGGAAGCAATATTTGCGCTGATACTTCTAACATTTTTTACACTGCCTGCCTTAGCCAGGCTGGCCCTTGATTACCTGTGGTTTGATTCACTTGGATATGCAAGCGTTTTTCTTGTTAAATACAAGATGGGCATATTGATGTTAGTGGTTTTTACAATCCTGACAGCACTTATCCTGTTTTTAATACTCCAATCCGGGATCAAAACCCTCCTGAAAATAGGGGGGAGTACCACCTCCCTTTGGGATCAGGAATTCTTCACCGGGCAGCCAAAAGAATACGTAGAGATGGAGATGGAAAAGAAAGGTAACGTGGCCGAAGGTGTGAAGGCTGCAAAGATGCCTGCCCTTATTTTGATAATCATGATCTCAGTGATACAGGGACTTGCGGCCTCAGGCTCATGGCTGAAGGTCCTGATGTACATGAACAAGACACCTTTTGGCACAGCCGACCCTATTTTCAATAATGATATAACCTTCTATGTGTTCGAACTGCCATTCTACAAATTCCTGCTGAGCTATTTACTCACAGTCATGCTCCTTGGACTTCTTGTCCTGGCAGTCCTGTATGCAACTTTTAACTGGAAGCTGCTAATGAGGGCACCCTTGAACTTCAGGATTGTACTGGGAGGTTTTTTGACTGCCCTGGCCATCAGGACATACCTGGGACGTTACAATATCCTTTACAGTGAAACAGGTGTAGTGTACGGTGCGGGATATATCGATGTGGCCATAAGGCAATACATTCCTGTTATACTCGCTGCGATCTTCATAATCTCGGCCCTGGTGATACTGGTATCAGGATGGCTGGACAGCACTTCCACACCATCGATCCCAATGATTCTGGCAGGCATGATCGCTGCCATGCTACTCATTTCAGTCCTTGGTGGCATCGCCACCTTTGTCATCCAGGAATACAAGGTTACGCCAAATGAACTGGAACTGGAAAGAACCTATATCATGAACAATATCGCTATGACCAATACCGCCTATGACCTTGACGAAGTCGAGGTCAGGCAGTACCCCCTGACATACAATCTCACTGATGATGTCCTTGAACACCCTTCCATCATCAATGCAAGGTTGTGGGATTACCGCCCCCTCACGACCATCTATCAGCAGAAACAGGCGATACGCACTTATTACGGCTTCAATGACGTGGATGTGAACAGGTATGATATCAACGGCACCAAGCACCAGGTCTGGCTGTCGGCAAGGGAGATATTCTATGACCAGCTGCGCGGAAAGGCCGATACCTGGCTCAACAAACACGTACTCTACACCCACGGTATCGGTGTGGTCATGTCCCCGGTGAACCTTGTGGTGGACCAGGGACTGCCAGAGATGTATATTGAGAACATCCCGCCTGTAAGTCATATCCCGTCGCTGACAATAGAGCAGCCCAGGATATACTACGGTGAAAGGACAGACACGTATATCTTTACAGGTACGGGCAGGGATGAGTTCGATTATCCCAGCGGCGATACCAATGTGGGCAACACATATGACGGGACAGGCGGGATCAGTATGAGTGGGCTGAATAAGCTTATCGCGACCATCGCACTGGGCGAACTTAAGATACTCACATCCAAGGATATTGACGCAGACAGCAGACTGCATATCCAGCGTGATGTGCTGGAGCGCACCGGCCTTATTGCCCCGTACTTGCTCCAGGATTCGGATGCCTATGCAGTTCTGGGGGCCGACGGGCATATCTACTGGATGATCAATGCTTTTGTGACAACAGACAAGTATCCTTATTCAGAACCCCTGTGGATAAGCAACACCAGGTTGAACTATGTCCAGGACTCCACAAAGGCAGTCGTTGATGCATACAACGGGACCGTCACTTATTATATCATCGAAAATGATCCGCTGCTCACTGCTTATTCAAGCATATTCCCTGGTGTATTTAAGCCAATGGACTCAATGCCTGATGACCTGAAACAGCATATCAGGTATTCCCCTGACCTGTTCCAGATACAATCTACCATCTATACCGATTACCATATGAATGTGCCCGAGGTGTTCTACAACAGGGAGGACAGGTGGCAGTTTGCAAAAGAGAAATATGCCAATTCAATGATCCAGATTGAGCCTTATAATGTCCTGCTGGAAATGGACGATTCCACAGATTTCATGATGATGCTGCCTTTCACACCGGTCAACAAGGACAATATGATCGCCTGGATGGCAGTGAACCAGGACCCTCCACGATACGGCCAGAAGATACTGTATGAGTTTTCAAAGGATAAACTGATATACGGTCCGGCCCAGATCGAGGCGCTGATAGACCAGGATGAGGATATCTCCAAGGACCTGACCCTGTGGAGCCAGGGCGGTTCACAGGTTATCAGGGGTAACCTGCTGGTTATTCCAATTGAGGATTCCATACTCTATATCGAACCTCTTTACATCTCGGCAGAGTCTGCATCCAGCATCCCTGAACTGAAGAAGATACTGGTGGTGTATGAGAACAGGGTGGCAATGGAGGATTCGCTTGAAGAGGCATTACTAAAAGTGATTGGTGCGAATGTCACGTCAACCGCTCCCTCTATCCCTGTTGGAACCGGGACAGGGAATATGACACTGACTGAACTGCTGGAGGATACTGTCTCCCATTATGAAAAAGCCCGGGAGTACCTTAAGACAGGGGACATTGAGAACTACGGTCGTGAGATGAAGATGGTGGACAGCCTTATGGAGAGACTTGCAAAGCTTGTAGAGGAAAGTGCTGGTTAAAAGCGTTTCAGGTCGATGTACCCTGACAGGTTTACAGTCCCTATTGCTGCGATGGTCTCGCCGTTACGGTTCTTGATGGGCGAGACTATGACCGGCATGCCTTTATACGGCCCGCTTCCGGCTAAACCGTGGACGATCTTACCGGTACTTAAGGCCTGTTCCAGGTATTCTCCTGTGTAGTTGTAGTCAACTACTTTGCTATTCTCGACCCTGACACCGTTATGGTTCTTGCTTCGTATGGTGATGGGAAGTCCTATTGTGCCATATATTGCTAAGGCTATGGGTTCAAGCTCTTCGGCTGTTGAATCATTGGAGATAATAAGTCCGGGCATTTTGTTCACTTATAATACACTATCAATAATGATATATAAGGCATTTGATGACTCTTTCAGTGAGGCTTTTTATTATTTTATGGGACGATTCGAAAAACCGCCGATTAAGTAGGGAGCGGTTACCCCCCCTCCTCATCTTAGAACGCTACGTGAGACTTTTACCTCATGCC
>DUIM01000152.1 GCA_013330355.1 Methanosarcinales archaeon | reverse complement strand
TCACGTAATCTAGGACACGACCAAAAATTATACCTCTTTAGTTCACACACAGAACATCTGGGCATGGGGTATGCCGCAGATGATGATTACAGATTCCGGACCAATGGCCCCGCAGGATATGGCAGCAGCAACACTCTGTTCCCCGACAATATTCGCTGTAGTTGATTCCAGAAGAGCTGTCTGCACCCGATCAGCATCAGCCGGTTCCCCTTTGTAGAACTCTTCAGTTACTTCAAGTTTCAGTCCGGAGTCCCTATAGGTTTTTCCTATGAGATCACGATCACAAACTGCTACCAGCACCGATACTTCAGTTTCATATATCTTGATATACATAACCACAGCTTGGATTACAAACTATTAAACCTTATGTTGATTTTAAGTAGCCGTTCCTTGGTTCAAAAATAGCCCCTTCCCTTTTAAGTCTCTTGATTATATCCTCTGCCTTATCCTCATCTATCCCGGCTTCCGA
The DNA here is from genome assembly GCA_013330355.1 of Methanosarcinales archaeon. Classification (GTDB taxonomy): domain Archaea; phylum Halobacteriota; class Methanosarcinia; order Methanosarcinales; family Methanocomedenaceae; genus Methanocomedens_A; species Methanocomedens_A sp7939u. The sequence continues at coordinate 3,365 of DUIM01000152.1, read as the reverse complement.
GGCACGTTTGATCACTTCATCCTTTGGTGCTTTCCCTTCGTGTTCCTGCTGGAGCTCACGTATAATATCACGAATCAACTTGGCCCGGTCACGCTGGCTTTTTGCCATACCGGTACTAATCATATCTACATCCAGTTTCCCTGTCTCAGGGTCGGTCATAACCTGCCTCAGGCTTTCATTCACTATCCTGATAATGCGGTTCACATCAGTTGTGGTCACAACATTACTGAGGCGCATCCTTGCTGATGCCTCTGCCAGGCGGACCAGGGCCTCAAGTTGTCTGGCAGTAACAGGTACAGGAGAATTGGGATCAGATGACCCCTGGTTCCTGAGGTTAAGGTAAAAATCAATGATCATCTGCCTGGAATCGCCCTCCAGGACTGGAAAAATGTTACGTTTGGAATAAGCTATATATTTCCTCATCAAATTCGGGTCAATGACTGGCTGGATAACCTCCATAGCTTTATCGATCTGTTCCCGGGTGACAAGTGAAGATTGTACATTATGGAACTGGGCATTGATCTCACCCGCATAATGCCCTTTCATTATATGCTCGGCAATATCCGTATCCCTTTTCTTACTTGGCTCGTCAGTCAGTATAAAGATAAGATCGAACCTGGATATGAGGGCGGGAGGCATATTGATCTGCTGCGGAATGTTCTCATACTTGTCGAACCTGCCGAATTTGGGATTAGCCGCACCCAGCAGGGCACATCGGCTCTTAAGAGTAGCCAGGATACCAGCTTTTGCAATACTTATGGTCTGCTGTTCCATGGCCTCGTGCAGGGCACTCCGGTCTTCCTTTGCCATCTTGTCCATTTCATCCACTGCTGCCATGCCTTTATCTGCAAGTACAAGTGCGCCGGCTTCCAGCGTCCAACGCCCGTCACCGAAGTCATCCTTTACTGCCGCTGCAGTAAGACCGGCGGATGTAGTGCCCTTGCCTGAAGTGTAGATGCCCCTGGGCGATAATTTTATGGCATATCGTAAAAGCTGGGATTTAGCAATACCAGGGTCTCCCACCAGCAGCATATGAATATCACCCCTGATCCTTGACCCGTCAGGCAAATGTTTTGCCACTCCTGAGAACAACTGCAGTGCCATAGCTTCTTTTATCTCGTCATAGCCAAAGATGCTGGGTGCGATAGAGGATATCATCCTGCCATAAATATCAGGTGAACCGCCCAGTTCCCTGATCAACTCTTCATCTTCAGGTGTGATCTCTATCTCATCAAACTCATGATCTTCACGTTCGATTGACAGTCCGTCAAGTACCAGGTCAAAGTAAGTGCTCTTGATCTGGTTCTTTTCTCTCTGGTAACTCCTCAGTGTACCCACAATGGTCACACGATCCCCGGGTGCCACCAGTCCTGACAGGTCATCCTCAACATCAATATCCAGTGTCTGGGGCTGTTCACCGCCCCTCAGGTCTTCAGGGGACTCCTGCAACCTGAGCTTCTGGGCATCAACGAAATCAGATTCATTTACAAGCAATTTGAACGGACCCTGCCTGCCGCATTGCTCATTCTCGCATTCCATAGGTTGTGCGAACTTACTGCCACTCTGGATAATATTTGTTATATGGCCGCACCTCTGGCATTCAAAAGCTGCCCTGACCAGTTTGGGCCTGACCTCGGTAGCCTTCCTGATTATACCATCAATAGCGATCAGTTTCGAAATATTTTCGCTCCTTAGAAGGCGTATATCTATCCTTGAAGAGATCTTGACAATCCTTATGTAGGCATCCTCTAAGGTTACATCCATTGGCAGGTCTGTCTTCCGAAGAGCATTATTGGCATCATCCAGTACTTTGGTAGGTGTTTCCAGTAGCTCTGTTGCAAGTTCCAGGTCATATCTTTCAATATCAGGAAATTCAATTATCAGACTCTTACTTTGCGGGTAAATGCCTGCAAGGGATAGCAGCTGTTCCCAGTAATAACGCTTATAGAATTCTTCCCAGACAGGTTCGGATGAATGTTCGGTCATTTTAATAAATCTGGTTTATAATGGGTAATCAGATATTAATGTTTCTAATAAGAGCAGGGTGAAAGTATTCTCTTGATATTGTTTTTGGTCCAGTGGAAATGGGGGGGTGTTATATTTCACGTTTTTTTGTTCGTATTTGTACGAAATACTTATATACATAAATATATAATAAGTAATTGTACAAGCGAGGTTCAACACTATTTTATGTTTTCCCACCCCCTTCCCTCGTTTGTACCCTCCATTACTATAAATGGAACATTGTTCATTACCTTCAGTATCTCGAACAATATGTCCATATGAGATAGCCCCCTCGATCCCACATACACATATTTAAGAAGATGTGGACATACTACCGATGGCTCCCTGATGATCCATCAACCTACACCTCCATGTTGCTGAGTCATGGAAATGGCCATCTAATCTATATTCTTTGATCGTGCTACGCACTCTTCGTACATATCTAAAAGTTAAATGTGGTTATTATCGTTAAAGCCAACCTCAAAACCCAGACCAAATTTTAATTCAGCAGATCTTTACATGAATAACGAAAATCGGAAGTATTAATGGTGGTTAGTACAGGTTAATTGGCGAAGGTATTGGTAGTTTTTATAGATTAAGTGAGCAAGTAAGATTGAAACATGAAACGAATAAGAAGCCCCAAGTTCAGCAAACCAGTGTTTACCTGCGGCGAAGGAGTGCGGTTTGCCACACCTGAGATTGTGGCAAGCTACCGGGCCGGGCGGCTCAAGACAGGGGTACTGGCCGATATCAGTTGCGGGATCGGGGGGCAGGCCGTTTGCTTTGCAGATGAATGTAACAGGGTCTATGGAGTAGACATAGACGGTGAAAGACTGGAGTGTGCCAGCCGTAATGCAGGGGTGTATGGCGTAGATAATATCACTTTTATCGAGGGCGATGCCCTGTCGCCACAGGTGGTGGAGCAGGTTGCCGATGCAGACATTATCTTCAGCGACCCGGCCAGACCCATAGAGGAGGATGTGCGGCAGACTGACAGCCTGCGGCCTGGAATTCCGATGGTAATGGAGGCATACAGGGATGTGACGGGCAGTTTTGCTTTTGAGGCACCGCCACAGATGCCGCCTGAGCGGATTGATTTTGATTGTGAAAGGGAGTACCTGAGCTTGGACGGGCAGTTGAACCGGCTGACGCTGTACTTCGGGCCGCTGAAGAGATGTGAAAGGTCGGCAGTGGTGTTGAAAAGGGACATGTATTACAGGCTGAAATCGGGCGTATCCATACCGCCCGGAATACCTGAGGCTGATAAAATTCCGGATTATGCTTTTGAGCCCGACCCTGCTGTAGTGAAGGCGGAACTGCTGGGGGAGCTTGCAGCCGGATTGAACATAAATATGGGCCTC
>DUIM01000188.1 GCA_013330355.1 Methanosarcinales archaeon | reverse complement strand
CGGGTCTTGACCGATCACCAGTTTTGATCGCATTGATGGCATCCTTCCACTCGGATGACCAGGGCAAATCCCTTACTTCAGTGTGCTCCACACCAGAGCGCTCGACATCTATTGCATACACATGGCAGGCCTTCTCGCATGCTCCACAGTAAATACAGTAGTCCTTGTTCACGTCGATTTTCTTATCAGGAGGCACATACCAGGCATGTGCAGGGCATACATTAAAACACCCATGGCAGCCAACCGGGTCACAATCAGCCAGCCTGTTCTCGATAAGTTCTATCTCCCCTTCAAAAGGTTTTACTATATCCACTGCTCCATAAGGACAGACAGCCTTACACCAGCCGCACCTTGTGCACTTTTCGTTATCAATAGTCACAGTACCTGATATCTTGGGCACAGGTGCCTCCAGTTTCCCTTCTACCCTGATGGCATCCTCAGGGCAGAAATCCTCGCATATCCTGCAGTAGTCGCATTTATCAAGGTCTATGAGCAGGTCCTGGAACGGTACAGGGTTATCAGGTCTTGGCTCTTGCTCCACCAGCACGAAAGCGGGACAGAGGTACGCACACATGCCGCAGAAGTTGCACTTATCCATATCCACTGTGATCTCGCCTTTTTGCCCTTCCTTGAACGGGGCCACTTCTTCCTTAGTGGGAAAAGTGAGTTCCAGTTTTATGGCTTCCTGGGGGCAGGCTTTTTCGCATAACATGCAGGGCAGGCATTTCTCATTGATGACAACCTTTGAGTCCAGTTGTGAAAAGTTGGGATTATCAAATATATCCTGGCCGTCCATGTCCATCCTGATAGCCCTTACCGGACAGAATGAGGCGCACATACCGCAAAAGGTGCATTTGGTCTGGTCAATGATCACGGGCGGTGCGTCCATACCTGTAGCTATCTCGAAAAGCGGGCCTGCCTCTATCGCATTTACAGGGCACACATCGATACATATCCCGCATCCATTGCACCGTTTATAGTCGTAATCCAGGGTCTTCTTTGAGGCGTTAGCGGTCTGGGTGTAAATGAAATGGGAATCCTGGATGTCCATTTCTACATTGACCTCAAGGCCACTGGCTGTGGAATCTTTTATAGCATTATCAGACATTTGCAGTGTATTTAATAATTAAAAAACTATATACAGGTATTTCTACGATGCAATTTAGGTTACATTCTTACTTAAACCTGACCTCAACTTTTCTATTTCCTAACTGGAAAAGCTCAACACATCGTTTACAATTGTGGTGATTCAGCGTCGAAAATCCATAGCGCATATATATGATGCGTTATGGCTAAATCAGACGAAACATATACAGAAAAGGAACATGAGCGTACACCAAAGCCGGAACAAATTTTCAAGCGATATTGAATCATGGCTGGGAATCACTCCCTTTACTTATTTTGGTGACATATTCGAGGATGATTAGATAAATGAAGATGAATGGGAATATGACGTTTAATTTCCAGGCGCAAGTTTAGAATTCAAAGGAAAAAGCTACTGATTGTATAGTCCTGAAAAAAGTTCAATGCAAATAATTATATGGCTATACACGACAGTATAGCACACTCATACCGCCCTGTGCCGGGGTGGCAGAGCGGACTAATCCAACGGAGCCGTTAGACTCCATGGAGTCTATATGCGGCAGGCTCGAGACCTGTTGTATCGTAAGGTACACTTGGGTTCGAATCCCAACCCCGGCGCTTCTCATGCTTGTTTCTCCTCTGGAGATTTTCATCAGGTGTTTTACAGCCTTTTGACTGGTAAGCCCGGATTTGTGGGAAAGTAGGTAAATCAGTTACTTGCGGATTAATGATCTGATAGGGACTACACAAATTGTTTTGCTCGTAGCTTATCAATAGCAGTCGTGGAAGAATACCTTGAGATTGGAAAATAAAGTGGGCAAAAAGGATTTAAGAAGATCAAAGCTATTTACCTGATTTACCCCGCCGCTGCTTTATTAAATAGATAATTGATGCACCAAGCAGTGTCATCACTGCCACAATTGAAGGATTTATAATAGTTTTTGATAATTTTGTCTCTGTTGTGCCCAGGTTCCAGTCGTAGAGGAAGACATCGGTGTAGTATGCTGCAAGCACAGGATTTTCGATTATGATGCCAGTCTCTCTGTTGTAGGTCGGGCTATGTTTGTTCCAGTTTATCGAGGAGATCAGTACCCTTTTGCCGTCAACGATCACACCTTTATTGTGAATTTTTGTTATTCCATCCCGTTTCACAAGCCGTGCTTCAAGGTCCAGACTTTCCCGCGAGGCGAGATCGTTCAAGTAGTTGCAGAGTTCATCATTATCATTCTCATCGTTTGTGTTGTACCACATTGAATCAAGGAGGACCTTCACTTCCACACCCTGCATTGCAGCATTGATTGCAGATTGAAGGTAAGGGTTATCATCATTTCCCCAGTCCTTTTTTATATACGCCTGCTCGATGAAGATAGACTTTTGCGCAGAGTTGATCATCTCGATGATCGTTTCATAATGGAGGCTGTTGTCAGGTCCGATAACCATGCTCGCTGTGAACTCACCATTTATGCTCTTTGCTTCAAACACCTCATGTCCGGCACGGTCATCCGGCTCATATGCATCTGATTTAGATCCCTGCGGCAGGTCATCAGGACTAACCTTTATTCCATGTTCCCAGTCATGCTCAAATATGGAAGATACATCATGGAATATCTCCCTGTCCCTAATGACAACACCCCAGCCACGATTTCCGCTCAATCCTTCAGGCGGATACCCGCCACTGTTCCAGTTATCAGAACCGAGAATAATGGCATCTCTGTCTATCAGTACATACTTTGCATGGTTCAGTCGGTAAAGCGAATCATTACTGAAACGAACCTCTCCTCCTTTTTCTATGATGTGTCTGAGTATTCTGACTTCAGAATCACTAATACCACCAACCGGGCTGCCTTCGATGAGAATATTCACCGTTCCACCTCGACTGAGCAGATCTATCACTTCCCGCTCAATATCCTGGCTTTCAAAGAGATAGACATTCACTCTGAGAATGGATGCACTCCGGACCTCCTTTTTAAGAATCTTAAGACTGCAATCCGGCGACACAAAGACTGTAACTTCACCTGAAAATGATTTTGAAGATGGCATAAAATCTGACTGTCCTCGGTAATACTCTTTAAGAGGCAGCCACTCATATGCAGTGTCAGTGTCTTTATCAAGATAGAAGCGCCTGAATATGCGCTCTTCAGAAGCTCTGCCAAGCATAGATCCCTGCCACCCTTCCCCTTCATACTCTGAGCCTCCGTAAATTACACAATCCACCATGCGTGATGCACTATCAAGAAGTATCACCTCATCTCCACTGTTACTGAGCTGTATCCCTTCTGCCGGGAGTTTGACCTGGTAGTTCGATCCCGGATCAAGGATTGTTCCACCAGGTATTTCTAACTCTCCTTCAAGATCTGTGAGAATAAAACCTGATATATCAATTATCTGACCTGTCGGGTTGTAGATAAATACATATTCGCCCTGATCCATCAGAGCTTCCGGATTTGGAAGAAACTCCAGTATTACAGGATGTGTGATACTGGATGCTGACGATGGATTTATAGTAGATGTTGCGAGAAGAAGAGCGCATAGAAGTATAACCAAATTTAATCTAATAATGCATCCCTTCCTTAACTACCAGGAGTTGACTATTTATATTTGCATGCATACACATCTTCTAAGAACTCCCTTATTAATTTATTAGCTTTCCCATAGTAATCTCTTGTCTGCTCAGTCAAGGCACAGGACTGATATTACCACTAAAATATTCACGTTCCCGGCTGCCCTTGATAAGATGATACAGCCAGCGAAGTGGTGCAGATTGGATGCGCTCCAAACATGTATAAATGCAAGTTATACCCATTACTTAACAGAAGCTGTAGCATGTAATCTATAATGAAAGTTGGTCCAAAAGGGGCAGGTAGTGATTCCCCATGAATTCAGGCATGCTTTGAATATCTATCCCGGGTCAAGAGTACTGTTCAAGCTAAAGGACAATAAACTGGAAATATAAAAATCACCGATGGATGCAGTTTCTGTTTTTTGAACTATTTGGATTATAGTGGAAGATGAATTTGCGCACATGACAGCTTCACAAGAGCTAAATATAATCCTTTTTATCTTACTTTTATGAATATAACATACTTTGGGCATTCGGCTTTTTTGATCGAAGACCTGCTGACAGACCCGTTTTTAAGTGGCAATCCCAAGTGCGGGACAACACCCGATGAGGTCAGTTGTAACATCATCTGCCTGACCCATGACCATGATGACCATCTGGGAGATGCCTTTGAGATAGGAAAACGCAATAATGCAGTAATTGTAGCCATTCATGAAATTGCAATATATGCTGCTTCAAAAGGGTTGAGAACCGAAGGTATGAATATCGGCGGCACAATAATTGTTGGTGACTGGCATATAAAGATGGTGGAGGCACTGCATTCTTCAAATATGGGTCATCCGGCAGGATTCATCCTGAAGCACAGGGAGTTCAATAAGACCATATACCATGCCGGGGATACAGGGCTGTTCAGTGATATGAGATTGATAGGGGATGAGGGGATTGATATTGCCATGCTGCCTATCGGGGACAGGTACACTATGGGAATCAAGGATGCGCTGCGGGCGGTTGACCTGATAAGGCCAGAACTTGTGATTCCCATGCATTATGGCACGTTCCCTGCGATATCAGTGAATCCCTGGGATTTCAAGCAGGATTGCCGGGTTGAGGTTGAGATTTTCAAACCGGGTGAGGAGAAGGATTTATAACTCATATCTAAGGTGCAAAAAAGGAAAAACGCCCGGACCGGGATTCGAACCCGGGTCGGAGGCTCGACAGGCCTTCATGATAGTCCCCTACACTATCCGGACGCGGTGAAATGCGTGTATTCACACGATATTTCGGGTACTTCTGAATGCGATTCATTACATTTAAGCCTTACGTTGGACCAATGATATCCAACCGGGTGAAAAATTTCAGTGAAAAATATGAGCTATTGATAAGTGAAAAGAAAGTGATTGAACTCGAAATGAATCCAGAAGAACCAGAGTTGATGGAAAGACTTAATAAAGGTCTTTATAGATTAAACAAGCAGGATATCCATGGTCCGTATGGACGATCTGTACATCCGCAACTCATGTACTTGCATATTATCCTGAAAGTGGGTGGCAATCAAAATGAATTACAAAATACTGAACGTCATAATACTTCTCATTGCTGTCGTTTTTGGTAATGCATGCATAGATAAGGCAGAAACGCAAACCAGCCAGGAAAAGTTAACTGTTGTGGTCAGCATCCTGCCACAAGCTGATTTTGTTGAGCAGGTCGGCGGCGATAAAGTAGAAGTTATTGTAATGATAGCGCCCGGTGCAAGTCCGACTACCTATGAGCCCACTGCAAGTCAGCTAAAGGCAGTAAGCGGTGCTAAAATGTATGCCAAAGTTGGATCCGGGCTTCCGTTTGAAGACGTCTGGCTGGATAAGATCAGGCCCGTCAACCCGGATATGCTGCTGGTTGACACATCAGAAGGTATCACACTAATAACAATGGAAGAACACCATCACGACGAAGAAATATCCGGGCATGCTGGTGATAAACGTGGTATGGATCCGCATATCTGGTTATCTCCTGAGAATGCTAAGATCATTGTGC
>DUIM01000166.1:4064-8961 GCA_013330355.1 Methanosarcinales archaeon | reverse complement strand
CTTCGTCGGGTTCTTTTGTGCCTACGATACGCTCAAAGATGACATCGTTTGCGATGTGATGTCCAAGTGACTGGCTGACGCCGCGAAAGCCTTCGCAACTGAACGGGATCACAGGGACTCCGATCTCCTTTGATGCCTGCTTGCAGACATTATTTATATCGTCCCCGATAAGTCCGATCACGCATGTCGCATAGACGAATACACCGTTCACATCAGGAAAACGCTCGTATGCTTCAAGGATTGCTTTGTGCAATTTCTGCTCTCCACCAAATATGATGTTTGCTTCCTGCATATTTGTAGAAAAGCAGTACTTCCTGTGGAATTCCGTGTTGTCGGACAGGTTCTGCCTGCGTCCCCCTCCCCATGTGTAGAAAGCACAGCCGATGGGGCCGTGTACCAGATGTATGACATCTTTTACCGGACCACCGACCACACCCATGCATCCTGCATAGGTGCATCCGCGCTCAGTCAGGTCACCAGGCGTTGTCTGGACATTGCACATCGGTACGATGCATTCACCTGATTTTTTGATGTAAGTATGTTTCTCCCGTTCAGGTATCGGTTTATCACATTCAAGTAATGTCAGCGGCATGATATCCTCCTTGTAATATCAGGCTTATAGTTCGAATTTCGGTTACAGTTACGGTTACTATTACAGTGCATCATTACCCTGCTCTCCTGTCCGGACACGGACCGCATCGGTCATAGGACAGACGAAGATCCTTCCATCACCGATCATTCCGGTCCGATTGGTCTGCATAATCAACTCAACCACTGGTGAAACGGATGCATCATCCACCACAAGGGTGAGCATCCTTTTCGGAAGGAACCTGATTTCTGCTCTCTTGCTATCGGGTGTGACATTGCCAAGCGGATTGATGTATAATCCTTTCTGTTTCCCGCGACCGTATACGAGGTTGGCAGTAAGACAGGTATATCCCGCCTCTGCCAGGGCGTCCTTGGTCTGTTGTATTTTATTCATCCGGAGTACGGATATCACTTCTTTCATAGTCCCATCTCGCCTGTACGGATGGTGTACGCCTCATCTATCGGACCAATAAAGATCTTACCATCACCGAAACTTCCTGTTCGTGCACTTTCTTCGATGATCCTGACAATTTCATCGCTATCCTCATTATTGACAGCTATCATCAGCATCACCTTAGCCAGTTCATCATAAACGGTCGGTCCGATCTGTATACCCTTCTGCTTACCCCTGCCAAATACATCTATCTTGGTAAATGCAGAGAATCCCTTACTATCGAGGCTGTCCACCACTTCATCCACTTTTTCGGGTCGTATGATCGCTCTTATTAGCTGCATAATATCACCGATTTTAAACGACCCCGAATTCGGTCATCATTCCTTCCAGTTCATCCATCGTGATCGGCTCCGGGATCACAAATATATCATTTCCGAGGATTTTCCTGGCAAGTTTGCGGTATTCCTCTGCCTGATTGCAGTTCGGGTCATACTCTATAACGGTCTTTTTCCGTATCTCTGCCTGCTGGACGATGTTGTCCCTTGGCACAAAATGTACGAGGTGACTACCGATGCGTTCGGAGAACGCTTCCATTAATGCTAGTTCATTCTCGACATTGCGGCTGTTGCAGATGATGCCTCCGAGCCTGATCTCACCTTCTTCTGCAAATTTGACGATGCCCTTGCAGATGTTGTTGGCAGCATAAAGAGCCATCATCTCCCCGGATGCCACGATGTAGATCTCTTTTGCATATCCCTCACGCATTGGCATGGCAAAACCGCCGCATACCACATCACCAAGTACGTCATAGAAGACGAAATCGGGGTCATCGTCATAAGCCCCTAGTACTTCAAGCAGTTTTATAGCTGTGATCACACCCCTTCCTGCGCAGCCAACACCCGGCTCAGGTCCGCCCGCTTCTACACATTTAATTCCCTTGAAACCATCATGCAGGATCTCTTCAAGTGTCACATTCTCTGCCCCGACCTCCCGCAGAGTGTCAAGTACGGTGGGCTGTCTTCTTCCACCCATCAGCATACGTGTTGAATCTGCCTTCGGGTCGCAACCGATCTGCAGGATACTGTTGCCCATGTCTGCAAGTGTTGCAGTCAGGTTCTGGGTGGTCGTTGACTTGCCGATACCACCTTTTCCATACATTGCTATTTGTCTCATTTGTGTGTCTCCAATATACGTTGTATTTAAATATTATTATATCCTACAACGGCAATCAATTGTAGATGTAATAATATATAAAGGTTTCTATTAAAGAAATATAAATCTATAAATATAAATTTACACAAATGTTTTTAGATATATTAATCGACATCAATAGACTAATTATAAAAAAATATGCAAAAAAAATCAAAATGATGCAATGGTTTTAGGTACTAAAAAACAATCTTGGATATGGCGATATATTTTATGAAAAACAAGTCCGGGGCATCTCAGGTGTCAGCACAAAATTCTATTAATAAACTTTCGAACATTACGTTGCGAATGTCCTAAAATATTGTATTCATTTCACTATAATCCATTATCAAACTGACAGGATGTGTTATCACTTCAATCCCCTTTTCAACCAATACCGCAAAAGGGTTGACTCCGGCATATATGGGTATTCCAATTTTACCCGGATTGATGGGGGCAGAAAGAACTGTATCCCCTGCATGGATATGTCCGATAACACCACCGATATCTGCACTATTAAGCAGGGAAATAATATCCATGATCTTTTCATGAGCAATGATAGGAGCTTCCCTGAGATTGCCAAGAAGCAGCCCGCTATCATTGTCCAATATACTCATAACATCTGTCATTCTTTTAGACATGAATATCGTGATCGGGTCAATTGAAGTCCCTGTATATGATATCAAATCTGTGAAACGTACAGGTGTACCATCATCTACCTGGATGATACCTCCATATTTAGTCTCAATAGGAATACCCTGTTTAAGAAGAACCCCATCAATGGTTAAAGCGCATATAGTAGCAATCCCTACTGATCCCTGCGGGACAGTGATATTAGAAACTTTTTCCCCTCCGTCAAAAATATGGCACCTGGGGCTGACTGTATAACCTTTTTGGATGACGGTATGGATTAATTCCTTATTTCTATCCAGATCATCTTTATCCATAATAGACAGATTGGTAATTATGTTCCCGCTTTTTTTATAGGGATCAAAAGTCGTACTGTATAGCAGTTCATGGATACGGCTGATAACAAAACCCATCCTGTCCCCTACAAGAGCATTGTTTATCTCGGCAATCCCCTTTTTTGTTATGATTCTTCCGGAATAGCCGACCCTTTTAGTAAATCCTTTTGCATCCAGTATCTTCAGGTGATACCTGACCCCCCTCTCCCCAAGTGAATATCCCCTTTCATTCATTTTATCAGCAATTAGCCGTGCACCTATAGGTTCATTGTTTTCAACAATTGTTTTCAATATCTCGATTATTAATCTTTGAGTAGTAAATTCAGTCATATGCTCCAATCCCGGATTTTACATATCAAGATAATTAAGTCGGCAACTAACTATAGATTTTGTAATATATAAGATTAACTATTCATCCCTTTGAACCCATACTGGCAAGACCATAGATATTGCCAAAGGCAATATCAGGAAGCAGGCCCCTGCACATAAGCACTGTTTTGCCAACAACTTCAAAACCCATGACTGTCAGTATATCCCATGCCCTGGTATTCTGTGCAGGTACATCCACCAGTATACGCTGTTTGTTTCCATCTACAACAGCCACTTTTATGAGGTCAAGTGCAGAATCTTTATCATTTGCCTCCCACGGCCCTATGGTCCAGTGGTCATCTACCTGTTTGAATCCCAGCCATGCACCCTCGTTGAATACATAAGAGCGGTTTGTAAGCATCCGGGATAGCATCAGTGACCTATCCTCATGCCAGTACTTGCTATCCATAGCAAGTACAAGTTCGGGATTCCCGTTACCCTCGGGCAGATCAAGGGTCATACCTCTATGTTCCCACCTGTTGATATTCGATACTTTCCTGAAACCGAATTGTGAATATAATCCCACTGCCATTGGAGATGCGCACAAGAAAATGGTGGGCAGGGAGGACAAGTGCCGCAGACCCCTGCAAAAAAGGGCTTTACCGAATCCCTTTAAGCGGTATTTTTTATTGACAATCAGGTTACCAATCCAGCCACTATTGGGATATGTAAATGTCATAATGCCTCCCACTACTTTTTTATCAGCAATAGAGGTAAAACATCCACCGGGATTAAGCTTATGATAAAGTTCGAATTCCAATATATCTGATGACCACTCCTCTACATGTGCCATATCAAGCAGGACACCAAGATCACCAGTTTCCATTTGCCTTAAATACATTATCTGAAACTCCCATATTCAAAGTAGGTAATACTGCACATATCAGCAAGAGAGTGTGATAGTTCTTCAACTGGAAAACTGAATCCTGATAACATGTAAAAATAAAAAAAAAGGAAAGGACGCTAAAGCGCGTCCTCGCCAATCTCGGAGGTTCTGATGCGCATGGCTGTTTCTATGGGGATTACGAATATCTTGCCATCTCCTATATTTCCAGTGGCAGCCGCATCCCGGATAATATTGATCACACGATCCACATCCTGCTCTAACAACACGATCTCGATCCTGGTTTTTGGAAGCAGGTCAACGCAGTATTCCCGTCCGCGCCACTGCTGGACAAGTCCTTTCTGCTGCCCGCGTCCTTTAACCTCGCTCACAGTAATACTCACAAATCCGGCATCACTCAACGCGGTCTTTACATCTTCCAGTTTCATTGGTCGTATAATTGCCTCTATCTTTTTCATTTCACTCATCTTACTCACCTCACTCGGTTATGTATTCGGGGTATGCCCGTATCCCGTGTTCTGTGATGTCCAGTCCTTCGAGCTCCTCAGT
>DUIM01000166.1:0-3652 GCA_013330355.1 Methanosarcinales archaeon | reverse complement strand
GCTCCTATGAACTGGATCACGAATTGGTTCACACCACCGTACAACAGTCCGGGTGCACCTGCTGCATATACTGCATCTGCAAGTATTCCGTTACCCATGCCAACAGAGAATATCCCGACTGACAGGACACCCCATGTACCGCAGTAACCGTGTACAGCAATCGCACCGACCGGGTCATCGACCTTGAGGACGGCTTCGTTGAACATCACACCGGCATAGACTATGACACCGGCAATAAGACCGATCAGAATCGCTGCCCAATTCTCAACAGAGCCGCAGGGCGCGGTGATCGCGACAAGTCCTGCAAGCACACCGTTCGCAGTGAGCGATGGGTCTGGCTTTCCGGTCTTTGCCCATGTGATAAACATAGCGACTACAGCAGCAGCAGCGGCTGCAAGGAATGTATTCACAACTACAAGGTTTATGTAAGCATCGTTGCCGTCAAGGGTCGAGCCGCAGTTAAAACCGAGCCAGCCCCACCACAGAAGCAGCGTTCCAAGAAATGCAAGCGTAATGCTGTGACCCGGAATAGCGACAGGTTTCTTATTTTTGAACTTGCCGAGCCTGGGACCCAGTACGATCACACCGGCGAGGGCTGCATAGCCGCCGATCGAGTGTACGACACCCGAGCCTGCAAAGTCATGGAAACTTGCGCCGGCCAGCCTGACAAGCGGACTTCCATCCCCTGTCAGAAGTGCGAGATCAGCTCCAGACCATACCCAGTGTCCGTAGACCGGGTAGATGATCGCAACAAGCAGCACGGTGAAGACCAGATATGCTTTGAATTTTGTACGCTCTGCCATAGCACCTGATACGATCGTCGCACCGGTCGCCGCAAAGACCATCTGGAAGAACCATGAGTTCCAGAGCGCATTGTCATTACCGCTCAAACAGAACTGACTGAATCCGAAAAGACCTGCGATATCATCTCCATACATAACTGCCCAGCCGACCATCCAGTAGATCAGGACACCGAGGCAGATCGTCATCAGGTTCTTCATAAGGATATTTGCGGTGTTCTTTGTCCTGGTGAGCCCGGCTTCAACAAGCGAGAAACCGGCATGCATCAGGAACACCAGCCCACCACACATCAGCAGCCAGACAAATGTCAGGGCTGTCTGCAGGCTGATGATCGAGTCAGTATTTTCATCAGGCGTTGCACCCATCGCAGGTATGACAAGCAATAATAGTAACAATACTGCTGTAAAAGCCAGCGTTGGAATTTTTTTATTTAATATAATTTTTTTTACCTCCATTATATTTCAACCAGCATTTTACCGGTAAACGGTAATTTACTGTATAGTTAATATTATATAAATATTACTATAATGTGGGGAAAAGTATATATAAAATATATTTAGAACCTGAAAAGAAAGTAAAATTCAATGAATACCAACCATTTTATGAACAGGTTCCAGGCCATATCATACCTGTTTAGAGGTATTGTTTTCTACCAGCTGGCCATATCAGGACCCAAACAGCCGGCATACAGCCAGAACTATCCGGGAAATGATCTGGCCATATCCACGGACTACACACAAGGTTGATGAGATGGATAATTTTATATACTATTGAATCGGAACTATGCCATAGTCTACCCACAATACATGAGGTAATGAAATGCAAACAAAAGATGACGTACTTCAAGCAGTTGAAGAAATGGATGTAAAGTTCATCCGGTTGTGGTTCACAGATATCCTGGGGACCATGAAGAGTTTCGCAATAACCAAGGAAGAACTGGAAGGAGCACTTGATGAAGGAATGGGATTTGACGGTTCCTCAATTGAAGGCTACCGGGATATAGAAGAGAGCGATATGGTGGCCATGCCCGACCCCACTACCTTCAGGATACTTCCCTGGAGGCCAAAGGAGCGGGCCACTGCCAGGATGTTCGTGGACATACTGAACCCTGACGGAAGTCCCTTTGAAGGTGACCCCAGGTACATACTAAAACAGAACCTGGAACGTGCCCGGAATTTGGGTTATACGTTATATGTGGGTCCTGAACTGGAATACTTTTATTTTGATTCATGCGATTCTACCCAGACTATTGACAAAGGTGGATATTTCGACCTTTCACCCCTTGACCTTGCTACAGACCTGCGCAGGGAAACCGTGTTTGCACTTGAAGATATGGGCATCAGGGTGGAATACAGCCACCATGAAGTTGCACCCAGCCAGCATGAGATCGACCTGAGGTATGCAGAAGGGCTGCAAATGGCAGACAATACAATGACCTACAAGCTTATCGCTAAGGAGATAGCAACACAGAATGACCTGTATGCCACTTTCATGCCTAAACCTATCTTCGGGGAAAATGGAAGCGGGATGCATGTCCACCAGAGTCTCTTTAAAGGGGACTCCAATGCTTTCTTTGATGCGAATGACGAGTACAGTCTTTCTGATATTGGAAAGAGCTACATTGCAGGTATCCTGAAACATGCCAACGAGATGTGTTGTGTGCTGGCCCAGACCGTGAACAGTTACAAGAGGCTGGTACCCGGTTACGAGGCACCTGTTTATGTGGCATGGGCCAGGAGGAACCGCAGTGCACTGGTGAGAGTACCAATGTACAAGCCTGGCAAGGAACTGGCTACCAGGATGGAATTGCGTTGTCCTGACCCTGCCTGTAATCCATACCTGGCATTCTCGGTGATGTTGTGTGCGGGTCTTGATGGGATTGAGAAAGGGTATGAACTGCCTGACCCGGTAGAGAAGAACATTTTCAAGATGAGTAAGTCCGAGATGAAAGAAGAGGGTATAGCCTCCCTGCCGTCCAGTCTTGGGGAAGCTATCCAGGCTACAGAAAATAGCGAACTTGTACGAAAGGCTCTTGGCGACCATGTCTTTGATAGGTTCATTGAGATCAAGAAACGCGAATGGGATGATTACAGGATCCAGGTCACACCATACGAGATTGATAAATACCTGGGTATACTGTAGAGAAATAGAATATATCCAAACAACATGACGGTCATTAACTCTGGTTGTTTTCACCCGATAGACTATTTACCTGGTACACAGGTAGAATCTGGTCGATAGGGAAGTATTACTGTCAGGGTTATGGCATCTGTATGCCATTTTCACGATTGTGGCATATGGATACATGGCCCGGATCGAGATCAATGGAATATGACGTATTTGTTGGTGCTGCAAATTAGATGGATAGGCATCTAAAGGTAGTGCTGATCAGCCTTCACACCTCTTTCTTCCCGGCCTTAATTTTTACAAATTTGATTGGTTGACATTATTTTATATACATTAATTAGAAAGTTATAATTTACACAATTTTCTTAATTTGTATCATATTACTCTATATGGACTCAAAGGTCGCCTTCATATTTCGGGCCACCTTTTACAGAACGCATAAAATCCTCATTCCGGTCATTCGAATGCGCTTCGTTTCGCTCATTTCCTACATTCGGCTATTGTGTGGGATTAAACATGTCGGGTAGGTAGTAATTCAATCAAACGTTCCGGGCTTATGGGGGGACTAGCCCCCCAACGCCTTCCACTTACATATCATGGGGATTGAGGGGCACTTCGTGCCTTTTTACCCCCGGGGATGGGAAGTGAAACATTCTTCAGGTTAAGATCTGTTGGCTACCGGGGAAAGCTGGGGAAGAGGAGCATGGGCCGTGAGCCAGGACCT
>DUIM01000063.1 GCA_013330355.1 Methanosarcinales archaeon | reverse complement strand
ATTCACCTTTTTTTTATTATCGCATAATTGGAAGATTATTATCTTATTTTACAAATTCACCTGGATGTATATTTGTGTCAGGTTCTAGAGACTTTTTATTATTTCCTAGGCATAACTTAAGTGTTTTGTAAACTATATATTCAAGTATGACATTTCCAGAATAAATTAAAAGGTCTCAATATTATTTTAAATCATTCAATTTTATCTAAGCCAGAACAGCCATCCCGCGCAAAGTGCGACGCATTCCACAATCACTAAAAATCATTGCCAAATCATACCAAATTTGATAATATAGTAATTTATCTACACAAATACATCGCCTTGCTTCAAATAAAATTCATTCGCACGCATCAGATCTTCCGGCGTCCCAACATCGATATGGATGCCTGAGATCCGTTTGTACACGACCTTTGCCCCTCGCTCCACAAGTACCTTGATCGAATCCGTAAGCTGGTACTCACCCTTAAACCCAGGTTTGGTATCGTGTATCGCACCGAAGATACCGGGCTCGAAGATATACACGCCCGCAATCCCCAGATTGCTCGGCGCATCAGCAGGCTTTGGCTTCTCCACAAGGTCAATGACATTGATTCCATTGGGTTTAATGATCCCGTGACGTGTAACGTCAGTCACTTCCACAACGCCGATCGTAGCATCCGCATTGTTTGCCTCGTGGAACTCCTTGATATCACGCAGCACAGTATCGGGTGAGAAAAAGTTATCCCCTAGCACCACGGCAAAAGAAGATCCATTGATCACATGCTCCCCTGCAGCAACAGCATTCGCAAGCCCCAGACGTTCATCCTGGACCACATAGGTCAGGTTCACGCCAAAGCGTTTCCCTGAACCGAAATAATCGGAAAGCCCGTGCTTTCTAATGCTCACCACGATCACAATATCTGTGATCCCTGCAGCAACAAATGCCTCGACCACATGCTCGATCACTGCCTTGTCTCCTACAGGCAACAGTTCTTTTGGTATGGCTTTCGTGAACGGACCCAGACGGGTCCCGCTTCCTGCGGCTGGTATCAATCCTTTCATGTTATGATATATTCAGTTTTCAGAGATAAATCTTTTCAATTGATGCAGAGTTTGTCACTTTCATTCATTGCCTGTTATTTAAACAACCTTAATCAGTGGAAAACTATCGACCCCCACGCACCTACAAAGCGCAAAGTGCGGCACTGTTAATATCCGCGAATGTGCAGGATCTATGATCTCAATATATCCCTGCAATATCCTTTAATAATTATGATGATCTGATCAACACCGTCAATTTCCATCACGCCCGGCCATACTCATCATCAAATCGAACGATGTCATCTTCATCCACACTCTCACCCAGCTGCACTTCAATGATCTCCAGCGGGATCCTCCCGTGATTCGAAAGGCGGTGCTTCTCTCCCGATCGTATAAATGTACTCTCACCCTGACGCAAGAACTGCTGCTTCCCATTGACCTGAACACATGCCATCCCCTTAACAACAACCCAGTGCTCACTGCGGTGATGATGCATCTGCAAACTAAGTGACTTTTTCGGCATGACCATTATGTTCTTTATCTTGTGTCCATGCGAAACTTCAAGGATAGTGTACGAACCCCATGGTCTGTACACAGTTTGCTGGACGTATGCCCGCTCATCATTCGCATCCTTAAGTGCAGTCACGATGTCCTTCACCCTCTGGCTGCTCTTTCGCGGACACACGAGGAGTGCGTCAGGTGTATCCACCACAACCATGTCGTGTAAATCTATCAGCGATACAATCTTGTCCGGCTTTGAGTATATCAAATTGTCAGTTGAATCGATCAGGACATCATCACAGTCGTAGACGACATTCCCTTGTTCGTCCTTTTCATTTTCATCATACAATGCATCGAAATTGCCGAGGTCGCTCCATTTGTGGTCAAGTTTGACAACAGCCACCAGTTTTGAGTTTTCCATCAGGCCGTAATCTACCGATATATCCGGGATGTTATGGTAGACATCTTTAATGTCCCGGTCAGAATTAAAGAACTCATCCCACAATTGCGGCGCATGTAATCGAAGTTCTGATATGAACAGTTCAGTGCTGAATAAGAACATGCCGCTGTTCCAGAGATAGCCGTTCCCGACATACTGCTTTGCATCATCCAGACCCGGTTTTTCCTTAAACTCCGAGACCTCATATCCAACATCAAGTGCACGCCCGGGTTTAATGTAGCCGTAACCGGTATGGGGGGATTCCGGTACAATCCCGAATGTGACAAGATGATAGTCTGTCAGCTTTTTTGCACCTGCTATGGTCTCCATGGCATCGACATCCAGAATGTGGTCTGATGAGAATACGCCGACAGTGGAACTGCCATATTTCCTTTCAATCTCACGTATTGTAAAACTTATGGCCGGTAGCGTGTTTTTTCCTTCAGGTTCAAGAAGGATGTTTTCCTTTGGGAGATCAAGTTCAAGCTCTTCGATTTGCCCGTATACGAAAAACTTCTGCTTTTCACTGGTAACAATAAATATTTCAGAGATGTCAGATACTTTAAGGCACCTGCACAGGGTATCCTGGAATAATGAAGTGCCTGAGAATTTCAAGAACTGTTTAGGGTAACGTTCCCTGCTTAAAGGCCATAGGCGGGTGCCGGAGCCACCGGCAAGTATTATGGATTTTATTTTTTCATCTCCTCATGGGGTTAAGGGTTAGCTGTTATTGGTATTGTCTGACTTTATATTAACCCGTATATGTTCGAATCTATCATAATCGTTATTGCTGGAAGATGATGCCTGCGTGCAGGTGCTCATGCGCTGGGTGGGGGGATAAGGAAGTGAAGCATGGAGTGTGCTGCTGACAGTTACCATGGCTTTGAAAATATATAATCTATGAAATATTATACAGCAAAGGAAGCAAAGTTAAGGTTACAACGTCTTTGCGTCCCTCGAGATAAAAAAATGAACGACACCTTTCAATCTGCATGCCTCTGCGGTTAATGTTGAAATGATTACATATCCTCCTCAAGTGATAGTGCCTGTATGCAGTCAGGTTCTGGCACTGCCATCCACAAATCAGCCCTTAATCAGATACCGTGCTATATACTCACCAAACCGTTCTATATCTTCCAGATTGTTCTCAAGATAATAATAGAGTCTATCAATATCGATCTTTGCATACATATGTACCAAAACATTCCTGAACCCGGCTGCCGATGCCAGATCTTCAGCAAAATCATCAGGGAGGATACCATGCTCACCAAGTAGCAGGAATACGTCCCTGTACGTATCAGGTCGTTTCAGTTTCTCCTTGGAAATGATCATCTCACCAATATCTATCATACATTCCAGTGCAACCTCTATGTACCGTTCCACTGCGCCCCTCAATGTATGATCACGCATAAGGTCTTTGACATCATGGTGCTGATATCCCTTCAAGATTGCTACATATTCCTCAAGCATTTCCAGCTTGGATTCAATCTCATCATTCATGCAAAGCCACTCCTGGCAATACGTTGCAATGTCATGTCAGTATGCCGCTTAATATAATACCTCTCATCCAGGTATCTGGACATGACACCGGTCTCGAAAGCTATGCGCTTCGTTTCATCAGATTTTAGAACATGACCGTTCTTTATAATATTATATTTCAGGAGAAGAGGAACATCGTTTAGCACGACCAGATCTATCTTATCCGACTTGAGCACACGTGTAAGCTCGCTGATAAGGTCTAACTCCTCATTAAACATATCTTTTTTAGAGAGGCTTTCATCCAGCATAACTGCGATATCGACATCGCTTAACTCATTTGCATCACCCCTGACAATCGACCCGAACAGATAGGCAAAGTTTACACTATCTATGCTACGGAAGAAGTTGGTCAGTTCTTGCTCAAACAGCATTATATCAATCATATTTACTTCGCACATGCCTATATAACTTATGTACCTGTGGACGAAGCCACAACGATGAACTCCATAAAATCCAAATCCCTTACATTGATGTTGATTTCAGGAGCACCTACGACCTTAACACCCAAGTTCGACAAATTCCACACTTATTTACCTAAAAAGTTCTCTTCTCTTACCTGGAATTCCCGATTTTATCTGTAAAATCCATTTAGCAATACTCCATCCGATATAGACAATATCCTGTCTACTTCCCTACCTCCAATGCAGCATGGGGACACATAGTTACACACGCACCGCACTGCACACACTTATCCAGGTCCATCTGCACACTCCAGTCGTCTCTGAAGGATATCACACCTGTGGGACACACCGAGATGCATGCACCGCAATTCACGCACTCGTCATCGTCCTTGATTATCGGCAGCTTCAGGCATGTTATAGTGGCACCGCGCTTTTTGAAAGCTGCCACAACCCGGTCACATTCATCCTTTGGCACGTCTATCACAACTTCGCCACCTTTAGGTTTCACGTCTGCCCTGTCAATGTTCAGCAATACCCCGGTTTCCAGTATCACCTCTGCTATCAAAGGTCTTGGAGTAATATCCGGGGTTGCATTTAATGTGATCTTCATATCTCCTACCTCCTGGCTACCAGTTTACTGATATCATCACTGGTGATGATACCCATTACCCTGCTGTGCTTATCCACTACGGGCATGGCACTGATATTATGCTGCTCCAGCCTTCGTGCCACTATATCGATTGGTTCAGTGGCATCAGCAGTGACCACAGCCCTGGTCATGATATCATCCAGTTTGTCCCGCTTGTTCTTTGCCACAGCCTTGGCAATGTCCCATGCCGTGATAATTCCAACTAATCGTTCCTTATCCGACACAACAGGCAAGTGGTTGAAGTTCCCTTCCATAATCATCTTTGCAGCATTCTCTACCGTTCGCCCCTGCAAAATGGTGATTACCCGCTTTGCCATCACATCAGCTACTGTAGGCTGCTCAACTATTTGCTTCATCGGCTTGCACACTACGCCTGTGTTGGGCAAACGCTCCACCGGAAGCGTTGGATAGAATGTCCCCTCTTGTATCCAGTCCTTCAATTCACCGGCAATGGCCCTGGCATCATGGAAACTGGACATGGGTGAAGTTGTGATCTCCCGGCCATTGATATCTATCATACCGGATTTCAGTTCTTCATAGGTAACCTGACGTAGTACGGGTCTGCCCCTGCGTGCCACGCCGTAGTCCAGCACGTCAACAGTGATATCAGCATCGGTTACTGCAGTAGCCTTTGCAATATCAGCGTTTAAGATCGGTATGGGTATGCCAATACCAACGTACAGGGAAGTGCCATATCCATGGAATGTGGCACCTCTTAAGTATTTTTTATCCATCTGTTTCAGGTCGCCCTGTACCATCATTGTCGCAAAATTATTGGTCGGGTCGTGCTGGGTACCTTGTCCGGTCACATACCCCTGTGCTCCGCACAGGAAAATGCGGCTCCCTACAC
>DUIM01000051.1:1923-2867 GCA_013330355.1 Methanosarcinales archaeon | reverse complement strand
GTCCCGCCACAGTTTTATCGTTTAGTCCCAGGTTCAGTACCGTATCCATCATACCAGGCATGGATACCCGTGCACCCGACCTGACAGATAACAATAATGGGTTTGAATTGTCACCGAACTTGAACCCGGTTTCTTCTTCCAGTTTAGCCAGCTGCTGTGTAACCTGTCCATCCAATCCATCCGGATATTGCTGCTGGTTTTCGAAGTATTCCGTACACACTTTTGTTGTTATTGTAAAACCCGGGGGTACGGGTATTCCCAGATTAGCCATCTCGGCCAGGTGGGAACCTTTTCCACCCAGAAGATTTCTCATTGTAGCATTGCCTTCGGTCTTATCTTTTCCGAAAAAGTATACATGTTTATGGTCTGGCAAATTACTTCCTCCATTTTTATCTAAATGTGGTTATGTCTCAGTTAATTAATTTGACTCGAAATTCGGCTAAATGCTTAATAATATTACGATAAGATTCGGAGAACAAATTGATTATTTTAAAAAAGTAACTTCTGATGACAGTTGTAATTAGAAAAGATATAAAAGAGCTGGATATAACTGCGGGGTATAGTTATTAAGATTATAATTCACTGCTTTTCCCTGATCAATTTTACAATAGTCCCTGTACTGCAGGTATTGCACCGCTCATAGGCAGTTACCCTGACAACTTCTGCATTTATTCCCCTGTCCCTTATTTTTTCCTCAAGTTCTTCGGAATTAAAATGCTGGTCATGCCCGAGCACCACGATATCGGGTCGAATATCCTCCAATGGCCTGAACATGTCATGGTTATCTCCCAGTACGGCATGGTCCACCACCCTTAATGCTGCAACCATTTTCAACCTTTGGTCATCGGAAAGTACTGGTTTTGGCTTGTGGTTCACCATGTAACTGCAAGCTACAATGACCCACAGCTCATCACCAAGTTTCTTTGCTTCTTCCAGATACAACA
>DUIM01000051.1:0-1631 GCA_013330355.1 Methanosarcinales archaeon | reverse complement strand
TTTGCTTCTTCCAGATACAACAGATGTCCCGGATGCAGAATATCAAAGGTCCCTGATGCCAATACCCTAACCAATAAATGTCACCGACAGTTAATTCTGCTGCTCTGCCATAAGGATTGCGAATTTAAAGTTCCACATTAATCATTATATTTATGTGGTTTTATACGTTCTTTATCAGAACAAATCCAAAAAACATATAAGTACATTATCCAATATCACTCTCGTGATCCAATATGGCTAAAGTAGGATTTATAAAGTTAGGAAACCTGGGTATGTCCCAGGTTGTCGATCTCATTCTTGATGAGATCGCTGCGAGAAAGGGAATAGAGGTTATGTCTTTTGGTACGGGAGCCAAAATGGGTAAGGAAGAGGCTGCAAAAACGAAACACTTCAAGGAATTTGAAGCTGATTTCTATGTCATGATAAGCCCGAATTCATCTGCACCAGGCCCCACAGCGGCACGGGAGATATGGAAGGATAAAAAAGTAATCGTGATATCTGACGGCCCGACAAAGAAAGATGATCGCCAGGCCCTGGAAGATGCGGGATTCGGCTATATCGTTATGAAAGTGGACCCACTTATTGGTGCCAAGACCGAGTTCCTTGACCCTGTAGAAATGGCCAGCTTTAACAGCGATGCCATGAAAGTACTGTCCACATGCGGCGTGGTCAGGTTGATACAGGAGGCATTTGATGCTGTCATTGCACAGGCAGATGCTGGCAAGGACCTTGAACTGCCCCATCTCCTGGTGAGTGCCCAGAAGGCTGTAGAGAGTGCAGGATTCAACAATCCTTATGCCAAGGCTAAGGCACTGGCAGCCCTGCATATGACTGATAAGGTGGCAGAGATCAACTTCCCGGCATGCTTCATGATGAAGGATATCGAGCAGGTTACTTTGACAACTGCAACCGGTCATGAGATGATGAGAGCTGCAGCCCAGCTGGCAATAGATGCCAGGGAGATAGAGAAGGGTAATGATTCAGTGTTCAGAAAGCCACACATGAAGGATGGCAGTCAGAAGACCAAGACGAAGCTGTACGAGAAACCTCAGTAAAATTTTTCAATTTGGGGCACTTTTAATGCCCCTATCTTTTTTTTAATCTTAATCGTTATACTCCGCAGCTCTGCTGCGGTTGGGACAAGCTATGGTCAATGCAACTTCAGTAGCCTGAGACATGAGATACACCACATATCTTCTGTGGGAAGCTTTATGACATCACCCCGCTTACATTCAAGTCTCCCTGCCCCATCCTCCCCACCAAAAGCCTTCGAAAACACCTTATAAAAATCAAAAATCCCGAACTCCATATGCTCGCCCGACTCCCGCATAAACTCCAGCTCTTTCTCTAAAGATATGATACAGGGCAGACAGTTGATCGGCAGTGCCCGTACGCACCTTCTTCGTATCCGCTTCAAATCTAAGGGTAACTCACTCTTTCTTGAAATCGAAAGCATGCTTAGGCACTTGATTTTGACAATCTGAATATACATCATACCCTGATTTTAGAAATGGATACGAATATACTCCAGAATGCCAGAGCCTCATGTAAGAATAAACTTTGCGTTCATTGCGAACTTTGCGGTGATATCTTAATAAAACTCAACCATAATTAAGAATATATTTTCCGAT
>DUIM01000020.1 GCA_013330355.1 Methanosarcinales archaeon | reverse complement strand
CTATTCCTGTCCCAGAGCGCCAGCGTCATCCTTGCCCTGCTGATATCGATCCTCGAAAATACATAATCCAGCACCTCAACCTTTGCCTCCTCAACCGTGGCAGCATTGCCCACATACTGGTCGGTAATATCAGACGCCAGTGCATCCACATCCCCGGCAATAACAGCATGTACCTCCTCCCTGGCCACTTCCTGCGTGTACTCCGTGATCTGTTCGCTGAGCCCCAGGGCGGCATCCTCGATAAATGTCGGGTCATTCTTCAACTCATCCAGTACCTCGTCCATGATAATGTCACTAATACCCGAACTATTGCCAGGTACCACATTATCCACCTGCTGGTTTACAGCAGTCTGCGCCTTCTCGATTGTCTTTTTAATAGTCATCTCAACGATCGTTTCTACTGCATCATCCACAGTCTTGTTTATTGCATCGTTGATATGCCCGGCGATATGCTCTTCAGTTTGTTCCCTTGGCACCTCACTGGCTTTCTTAAGGTCAAGACCGACAGCTTTCAGTTCCACATCGATAAGCTCCTCCACATGATACCGGGTAAATTCAGTACGATACGGCATAGTGATCCAGGTACTCTCCACATAAGCAGTATCTGGTACCGGCCGGCCCATATGTGTCTCACCCCCGATGGGCACATCCCGAAACGGCCGCCATACAACAGAGACATTGTAATTATATCTATCACCGATTTGCATGTCAAGGTAATCCTGCATCTGTACATCCACATTGTCCCTGTACTCATCGGTCAGCAGGTTCAGCCTTACAGACCTGTCAGCGTGGTATATGGTGAACTGGGATGCCACCGACTCGCTGGCAAGGCCTGCAAAAGTATTGTGCTCTATCTCCCGTCCCGCCACCAGTTTCTTACCAGAAAGGTAGATACCCGAATCCACAGCACTTGGGCCAAGAGTTTCTTCCATCAGGAAGTCCATCTGGGTGCCAGCCACAGCATAGGAAAAATCATCAACCCTTCCATTTTGCAGTGACATTATCACCTGTGAATTGTGCTCTGCCGCACCAGTATCGTGCAGTGCTGTTAACTGGATATTGCCCACCATTGCAGGCGCCAGCAGCACCGCACTGACCGACACCAGCACAAGGAATAACAAAACATCGATGGAACTTGAAAAACCCCTTGTATCTTTTATCAAACGCATATTATTTTTCCCATATCTTTACCGTCAGTGTGCCAGGCATCTCTTCAACTTCGTTCAACCTGATGGTCACAGGAATGGATGCCGATACGCCTAGATCTTTGGAAGTTCCCACGACCTTGCTATAAATTTGAGGCACTTCGACCTTAAATGAAAAACCATAACGTGTGCCATACCTGTCTTTCAATTCGTTGATGTCTCCTATACCCAGCTCCTCTACCCTGGATGCATCTATCAGGCCAGGACGTTCAGGGGCAGTCAGCAGTGGGTCATTACTGAGCAGTCCGGCCAGGGATGCCGCATCATCGTAATGCTGTACAATGAATGTCTTATCCTGGTATACCTGGTACGTATGTGCCATTACCGAGATAAATATTACAAAACCGATGACTGCAAGGGCCATTGCCACAAGGTCGGAGTTGGGTTCAACCACGGCTTGTTCATCACTGGTAAACAATAGTGACCCCCCTTTTTTCCACACCTTCTTCGGTCCGGATATTTAATATCACTTTCTCCACGATAAGCGGTTGCATAGTATCGGGAATGAACGGCTCCTGCGCCAGTTCGGTCCCGGCCTGGTTCAGCATTTCATTGATACTTTGCCAATCACCATCTATCAATGCATCATCACCCAGGCCGGTCCTGCCCTCGCACCTGTAGGCAATTGCCTCCAGCAGTTCCGGCCTGCGGTCCCATATGCTGTTTTGGGGATAAAAAGTTGTCATCAATGCCCTGGCCCTGGTGACCCTGCCGGTCTTTGTGTCAGAATAAGCGGACACATACCTACTTGAGATATCAATATTGACGCCCGGGTCAATATCGAACGTGTAATAATGTACTCCCTGGATACTTGTGCTGTCGACATCCTCAATATATGAAGCAAGGGATGATAGACCTGTATCCATCTTCCCGGCAACTTCCTGCTGTATGAACAGCGTATGGATATTGAAAGCAGAGATAAGTAGTATTGAGCTAAATAACAGCAGTCCTACTCTGGTGATAAGAAAATCTGCCCATGCCCTTTCATCGTCCTGAAATCTCTCGTCCTTAAATTTCGTTTTCATGCATTGTCCTCAATATAATGTGATATATGTACCGCTGTTGTCCTTCACTAATTCCAGGGTCAGTTCATAGGAGCCAGGCATCAAAACTATGGGTTCGTCCAGGCCTGGCAGGGTTGCATACCTTGCTTTAGAAGGCAGGGTTTGGGTAACGCCCTGGTACGTTGTATAGTAGATGATATTACGTTCGTGGGGATTGGTATGTATGGCCCCCCCTCCTCCCTGCGGCAGCATGGCTCCGAAGACTACGCACTCTACCCCATCCGGTACGCTAAATGTGACAATCTCTTTAGTGCCGGTATTATCCCATACATCCGATACATCCCTGGCACCCCCCTGCTGGTATATGGCAGATGCCCTGCCCTCAAGTGCGGACAAGTCTCCGGAAAAACACTTAACCCGGGCATCCCTGGTAAGATCTGCCAGTGCAGTTGCAGATAATGCCACAATGATTCCCATAAGCACGGAGGCAGCTACAAATCTCATGGGCAGCGCATCGGCTCCTGCCTCATCAAATAACATAGCATGCCTGGTATCATTATGGTATTTAAAATTGTGAATGCTGATTAACATATTAATCACGATATATCAATATTAATATATTAAGTATTGTATTTTTACAATAATATATCCCGGGTCGTTTGGTTTTCAATGTATGGTCAATTTATGAAGGCATGTCTGGATGTGGAAAGGGTCAGAACATCGTGGATTCTGTTGGTATTCATTTTGTTGATGCATCATTTATTATGCATTACAGATAATGCCGTAAAAGAAAAATTTATGTTGTAAATCGGCATCTAAAGGTCGAAAAAATAACAGAGATACATCAATATATGAACCAATCGAAGAGCTAGCATTTCAAGTAGACAAGTAGATTCAAACTTGTTACAATAAATGGTATAAATTCAACTCAAATGCACCTTAAAAACCAGAGAACAAAACAAACGAAAATTTTGAAAACTTAGTTGTGAACGTCAGAAAAACTCTGGTAGAAGGTGATAAACACGAGTAAAAAATTGTGACGACACACCCAATCGCAGCAGGGCTGCGGGGTATACGGGGCATAGTTATTAACATAAACAAGATTGCACCCCGTATATGTTTCGATTACATGGATCTATCTACCTGCTTTACGCTTCCAACCGATGATATTAGGTTACCGAAATGCCTATAATCAATTATGCCTAATATCCTGATTAGTTTTATTAAAAGTAAAACAGGAAATGGAGCAGGGAGGTTATAGAAATATGGAACTTAATGATTTTTTAAAGGAAAAGGGAACAGATGAAAAACTATCGCAGCTGATCATGCTGTTCAGTGAACAGGCCGGAGTTATCAAAGAAGGCTTTTTAAGTGCAAGAGGGGCAGCTGACACAAAGAACGTCTACGGTGAAACACAGATGGCCCTTGATAAATGGGCTGATGAGGTATTGATAGATGCCCTCAAGGGATCAAGACTTGTCAGGTGGATCGCTACAGAAGAACAGCCCGACATCATCGAGGTAGATGGTGCGATTAACCAGTTCGGTGTGACCATTGACCCACTGGACGGTTCATCCCTCATAGACGTGAACCTGGCAGTCGGCACGATCGTGGGCCTTTATCCGGGCCATGTGCTGGAGCCGGGCAATACCATGGTGGGTGCACTGTACATCCTGTACGGACCGCTTACTACACTGACCTATACCACAGGCACTGGCGTGCATGAGTTCGTCATGGGTAATGACGGGCGCTTCACATTGATGCAGGAGAACCTGACCATCCCCGACGGCAAGTTATACGCTCCCGGAGCCCTACGCAAGGATTACCTGCCCTACCATAAGCAGTTCATTGAGCAGCTTGAATCCGAAGGTTACAAACTGAGGTTTTCGGGATCATTTGTAGCAGATGTACACCAGATACTGCACAAAGGGGGTTTGTTCACTTATCCCGCATTTGCAGGCAAGGATTCGGGAAAACTCAGGCTGCTGTTCGAGGGAACGCCTATGGGTAAAATGGTAAGCGAAGCAGGAGGTGCCATATCCACTGGAAGGGGTAACCTGCTTGACGTAAAACCCACCTCGGTCTCGGACCGCACACCCATATATGTGGGTGGGAAACGGGAGATCGCTTTAATTGAATCAATTGTAAAAGGGTCTGGAACATAACATGGATCTCCTGGCAGAGGACATTGAACAGGTCGGGCATATACTGGCACAGAGGTATTTTACCGAACAGGGGTGGAAATTTACTGACATCAGGTTATCAGGCAACAAGATCATAGGGGCAGTAGAAGTCGTAAACGAACAGTATTCCAGGTATCCTTATATGAGCCGTGACTGGTACGTTGAAAATTCGGCAGAAAAGAGCTTCCACCTGTCCAACAGATGGGATAAACTGACTGTTCTGGCCAGCCTGCTACAGACTTGCCCGGATATGTTCAATTTCCTGCTTAAGATTAATAACAATATGTCCTTGTGCATTCTAAAAACCCTGCAGTCCGACCTTAGCAACCTGCAGGAAAATGCCATTACCGATGCAAGGAAATCCGGGTTTAATGTGTATATTTTCAGGGCAGGTGTCCCGGAATGTCTTGACTTTGAACTTGAAGAGGTTGTAGGCGGCATATCAGGGCGCGGGACTTTCAGATGATGGATGAAAAAATTCAGGAGAACTGTTATTTGAAATTTTCGAGATCGTTCTAAAGTCTTTGATCTTAGTCGTTATACCCCGCAGCTCTGCTGCGGTTGGGTGTGCCGGCACAACGTTTGACTAGACATAAACTATTAAATCAACCCCGTCCATTAATCCTGCATTGAGGTAAACAATTATGAAAAAAGCAATGATTGAAACAGATAAAGGCAATATTGTACTGGAACTATTCGAAGATGACGCCCCCGACACTGTGGCGAATTTTGTCAAACTGATAAACAAGGGATACTATAACGGGATCAAATTCCACAGGGTTATCCCGGATTTCATGGTACAGGGCGGCTGTCCCGTAGGTAACGGCACAGGCGGGCCTGGATATACCATAAAATGCGAGATAAATCCAAAAAAACACCTCAAAGGCACACTTTCGATGGCCCATGCCGGAAAGGATACAGGTGGCAGCCAGTTCTTTATCACCCACTCACCCCAGCCCCATCTTGACGGCGTGCATACCGTATTCGGCCAGGTGGTCGAAGGTATGGATGTGGTGAATGCTATAAAGCAGGGCGACGTGATGAAACAGGTAAAGGTTGTTGAAGAGTAGGTAGGAACTTGCCTGTGAGCTCCCTGTAAGCTATAAGAGATCTTTCACATTAAGATAAAGTGGATATTATAGTCACACTATGATACCCACTTTGCAAAATGTGCAGCGGACAGCGCCGTAAGATGGTATCCTTTTTATTATGGAAAATTGCATATACTGTTATAAATTTTTGACACATTGTAAGGAATAAAGACTAACTGATTACTAATCAGAAGTAGGAGTACTCGGAAGTAAGGGTATTCGGAAGTATTGAATAAGAAGAGTATATTATTAATATAGAGGAATAAATATGGAATACGATATCAAGGTACATACATGGTGGGAACACAGGATAAGGAAAATAACCATAAGCTCGGGAGATAATAAGCTCGGTATATGGTTTGCACATTTCGGGGAACTTGATCTCGAAGATAAAAAGACCCAGAATATCTTTGCCGGGATCATGCAGGGTATTTTTGGCGAACCTGTTGAAACACCATCTGTTCATTTAAGCGTTATTAAGAAAAATAAGAAATATTCAAGAAGAGTACACAATACTCAAGAGTTGATGGACAGCTTTAAGCAAGCATTTGGAACATGACAGAGGGATATATGCGGATCTGCATATTGTATTCAGGTGAGTTTGGAAAAAAAGTTGTTGGAAACCTGGTAAATCTCAGTAATTTCTGCACGGCCTGCGGCGATCTGTGTGATAAGTGCCGCGCAGGCAGGATCTCTTTTGCAGATATGGTGTATGAGACCCATGAACTTCCATCAGACCTGCCTGATTTTATTGAAGATCCAACAGACCTGTTTCCTGAGATGAGACATTGTGACCTGATCATTGCTCTGGGCATCCACCCGGACCTGCTGGCTGATATCCCTGCATTAGCAGAATCAATAAATGCCAGGGCCGTGATCGTTCCTGTGGAAGAGCCGGGCTGGGCACCACCAGGGCTTCAAAAACAGATACGTGAAAAACTTGAATCCATCGGTATAGAATGTGAGTTCCCCAAGCCGTTCTGCTCATTAACACTAACAGGTAAGCCTGTGATTGATATGTTCGTAAAGCTCGGGTTTGGTAAACCTGAACTAAAGATACGTTTGAGTGAAGACGGCAGATTATTTACCAGAGTAGAAGTACTAAGGGACGCTCCCTGTGGAAGCACATGGTTTGTAGCAAGGAAATTAAAGTGGTCAGATACTGCAGATTATAAAGAAACGGTCTCAAATGCCCATCACTCATATCCATGTACAGCCAGCATGGATCGGGATGTGCAACTGGAAGATACCATACTGCATAAAGGAGGATATATTATTCGGGAGGCTGTAGAGAAAGAACTTCATTAGATCATTGGATCGTCAGATCAATAATTCCATAATTAATGATCACGGCAGGAGATATCCGCTATGCACTTTCCAGTTCTCCAGGATAATGGTTGGAGATACATTCTTTACGCCTTCCTGTGTTTCAATGTTCTCAGTAATAAACCTGCCAAGTTCTTTGCTGTCATTAAGCCAGATCTCTGTTATGATCATGTGATCTCCTGTTGAAGTTGCAACAAATTTCACCTCTGGAAATTCGGTCATTCGCATTGCGACATCCAGAAGATGTGTTGATTCAACATTTATACCGACCATTGACACCGAGTTGTAACCGAGTTTTATTGGATCAACAACAACGGTGTATTGTGTTATTACGCCATTTTTTTCAAGTGCTTTGATACGCTTTCGTATAGTTGATTCACTAACATCCAGCCTTGATGCAATTTCTGTGAATGGAGTGCGTGCGTTCTCACGCAGCATATTTATTATCGTTAAATCTTTTTCGTCTATCATTGTATTATCATCACGTTGGTTTATATCTGGCATGTGGAATCCAATGACGAATTTCGCACCATAAAGTTATATATTCGTAATAAACATTAGCATATTGATAAACCTTTAAAAGGTTTGCGTACCAGACACTAATTAAGGAGTTATGAAAATGGCTGATGAAAAGAAAACAGATCTTCCTGAGAAAGGAGCAGTACTGCAAAGAGACAGGGAAACATATGCAATAGCACCTGATACACCTGCTGGTGTTGTACCGCCGGAAATTTTGAGAAAAATCGCTGATGTTGCAGAAAAATATAATGCAGCAGCAATAAAGATCACAAGTGCACAGCGCATGGTGATTGTTGGGCTTAAAGAAGAAGATATTGATAATGCCTGGAAAGACCTTGGGATGAACCCTGGTGCTGCGATCGGGCTGTGTGTTCGAAGTGTTAAAATATGTCCCGGAACTGCATTCTGTAAACGAGCTGTCTCAGACAGTTTGAGCCTTGGGATGGCGCTGCATGATGCATACCATGGTTTGAGTCTGCCAGCTAAGTTCAAGATGGGAGTATCCGGATGTCCGAACTGCTGTGCTGAGTCATGGGTGAAGGATATTGGGTTTTTTGGAATCAAGAATGGATTCAAAGTAGTAGTTGGTGGTGAGGCTGGCAGGAAGCCAAGAATTGGAACTGAACTGACTTATGTTGAATCTATGGATGATGCAATGAAAGTGACGCAGGATATCATTGACTACTATGCGACTAATGGTAAGCCAAAAGAGCGTTTGGGTGAACTCATAGATCGAATCGGGTTTACTGAGTTTTCTAAGGGTGTACTTAAATAGTGACTATTATAAGGTGTGATTGGTTCCGGATATTGACCAATCCATCTCTTTTTTTTACTGTAGAGACTGTCGGAAAAGACTTATTTTTGAATTTTTCAGCTTCACCGTCTAAACTCTACATGGCGTAGCATTGTGATTTAGTAGGACCGATAATTTTGAAAGTTTCAATTCAGGCGCTTTTCAGGTACTATTCCGATAATCTCAACTTATGTGGTGTCGACACTTGAAAGTTTATAGAATGGGTGGGACAAAATCTTGGAAAACTTATTCCACCAGGAAATATTCTATGCTCCCGCAACCGATCTGCTCAGCATACTTCAGATGTACGACCGGGTCCACTCCCCACACATCGGTTATACTCTTGCCATGATGCCTCATTTTCATGTTTATCAGATCCACAGTGGCTGCATCTATGGCCACCGGGTCGGTTGATGCCGTAATACCAACATCATCAGCAAAATGGGGTGCAGAAAAATTGAAGCAGTCACAGCCAGGGGTCAGGTCATAGATCCAGTTGATGTAACCTATCCTGCCTGACAGGCACTTGATGGGTCCAAATGCTGCCTCACCCAGCAGCTTCTGCATCTCCACATCCACATTATCGGGTGCAATGATAGCTTGACAGGGGCATGAATCCAGACATGCCAGTTCTCCCCGGCACAGGTT
Source organism: Methanosarcinales archaeon (assembly GCA_013330355.1). Taxonomy (GTDB): domain Archaea; phylum Halobacteriota; class Methanosarcinia; order Methanosarcinales; family Methanocomedenaceae; genus Methanocomedens_A; species Methanocomedens_A sp7939u. The sequence continues at coordinate 475 of DUIM01000020.1, read as the reverse complement.
CCAGTCAACCCTGGCATGGCCATCTCCCAATATCAGGGCATTCCATGCGCAGATATCAATGCAGTCGCCGCAGCCGGTGCATTTTTCAATGTCGATGATGGGCCTGCCTACTTCATGAACTTTAGTTTTACCTTCCTTGTCAAGACACCCCATCCCCAAGTTCTTCACAGCGCCCCCAAAACCCGAGCCAGGGTGTCCCTTGCCATGGGACAGAACTATCATGGAATCGGCTTTTGCGATAGCTGATGCCACGGTGATATTCTTAAGTATCGAGCCATCCAGATCCACTTTCACAGCATCATCCCCAAGTAGTCCATCTGCTACAATGAACGGTGCGTTCATGCCGGCCTGGGTAAAACCATTCATTGCCGCGGCCCATATCAGGTTTGCAGCATTGAGTTTCATACCCTTGTACAGTGTTGTGGTGTCGGTGACAAAGGGGATGCCACCCGCTTCCCTTACCAGGTCGACAACT
>DUIM01000009.1:12896-16649 GCA_013330355.1 Methanosarcinales archaeon | reverse complement strand
AAATTTATTGTCATTATACTTTTTTTCAAAATAATATTTAAATTGACGGAACTTTTCCCTAACATCAGTCACACCATAATTATTTGATTTGTCCTCTATTAATCCAATTCCAACAGAATAATGGATTTGGTCAGGTCTTTTTCCATCATATTCCGAAAATACACCACTCTTATAATTATCAATTTCATCAGCATCCACTAACAAACATACAAGATTGTATTTTTGGGGGAATTTTTCAAACGATTTTGGGAACATTAAATAAAATTGTTGAATTTCCTGAGGAAAAGACTCTTTTTTAGGGAAATCATCCTTTGTTAACATATTGACACACAATCCAAATCATTCTTAACTGATAGTAAATCATATTATGGCTTATATGTATTTCCATGGAAATTACTGAAAATATTCTATATCATTGCTCACTAGACCCAAATTTCCCTTCAACAATCTTAATTTCCTCATCTGTCCGCCCGTAAAGTTCATACACAAGCCTATCAATCTCCAAATCTGTCGCATCAATCCAGCGCTGAATCATTTCTTTTTCATAACCTTATTGTAGGCCATTAAGCACAGAAGAGTTGTGTATAATTTTTCATATTTCCTGTTGTAATATTATTGGTGGTTTACTTGCAATTAAATTGTTTATAAAATAAACGACAGTTCGAAAAATTTCAGCCAATGCTAGGGTATACCTCCTACAAACCATAATGAGGCCTGTATATACCCCACAACCATTCACCCATGGAAATACTCACCCTGCGCCCGCTTCTGCACAAGCGACCCGCATGGTTCAGCCCATGCCCACCCACAGCATAGGCCCGACACTGCTGGCATAACATAGACTGAAAAGTTAAACACTTTACGATAAATCATTTCAATAGTTTTATCTTAATTGTCATAACCCGCAGCTCTGCTGCAGTTGGGTGTGCCGGCACAATGCGTTTGACTGCAGATACAAGAACTCCAATCCCTGCTTCGCCAGGGCATCCGATCATACATGATTATGAATACAGGCGTTGCGGCTTGAGCAATATTTTTCTCGCCTGTGAGCCATTGGCGGGAAAACGCATGGTGAAGTGAAAATTACCGTGGCTGTCCAGTAATTCAAAATCCAATGAAAAAAGAGACGGATTCGAGCTGTAAAATGGTTAAGTTAATCTTTATGAACACATAAACTAAGACCTAAGATTATTGGAGGTCTTTTTATCGAAGACGAATCTACCCCGGACACCTCACACAAAGAGGAAACTATCAACAAAGGAAAAACAAAAACCCTCTATGCAATCCTTGGCAGTGGCGGAATGGGGATTGCAGTAGCAAAGGAACTGTACGATCAGGATATAAGCCTGATATTTATTGAAAAAGATGCCAGTAAAGCCGAAACCCTGAAAGAACAGGGATATGATGTGGAAATAGGCGATATCAGTGAGTTCGAGACTATAAATACACTGGATATGTCCAGCCTTGAAGTAGCCTTTATTTTAAGTTCAGACGGCAAGGCAAACCTGAAAGCCCTTACCCATATCAAGAAATTAAAACCGGATGTATACACGGTTTCCAGGGCTATTGACCAGAATAACAAAGATAAACTTGAGGCAGCCGGTGTGGATTCGGCAATACTGTCTTCACGAGCTGTTGCCAATGTTATAGTCCAGTCAGCAAAACGAGCAGCCAGCCTGAAGAAAGCCCGCGAACTCACGAGATGTATAGAAAAAATGGATGGCAGGAAACTTGCAATTGTAATGCATAACAACCCTGACCCTGACGCCATGTCAGGTGCCATGGCATTGAGTGAGATCGCTAATTATGTAGGCGTTGGATCCGAGATCCTCTATCACGGTAAAATCGGGCACCAGGAAAACAAAGCCTTTGTAAATCTCCTGGATATAGACATTGAGCGGATTGAAAAATACGACCTCTCAGACTTCTCCAATATTGCCCTTTTTGAATGCGCCATACCAGGCATAAACAATCTGGTACCGACCGATACCAGGATCAATATAGTGATCGACCATCATCCGGTTAACATATCTGAAGTGAAGGCCGATTTTATTGATATCCAACCCGATATAGGTGCCAGTGCAACCATAATGGCTATGTATTTGAAGGAACTTCAAATCAATTTCAGTAGTGAACTGGCAACAGCACTCCTTTATGGTATCAGGGTGGATACTCATGAATTCAAAAAAAATGCCACCCAATCTGATCTTGAAGCTGCAGCATTCCTGTACCCCCTTGTGGATCACGATATATTAAGCCAGATCGAGACCCCGTCCATGTCAACAGAAACCTTTGACATTATGGGCTATGCCATCCAGAACAGGCAGGTCACAGGCAGTTACCTTATTTCAAATGTGGGACTGATCAGGGACCGCGATGCTCTGCCCCAGGCAGCAGACTATTTGCTGAACCTTGAAGGCGTTACAACAACAATTATTTTCGGGCTTACCGAGGACTCCATCCATGTCTCAGGAAGGAGTAAGGATGTCAGGGTAAATGTGGGTGAAATCATGCGTGAAGCCTTTGGCGAAGAGCATGGAGGTGGACACGCTACTTCTGCAGGAGCACAGATACCTCTGGGTGTGTTCAGCGGTACAAAGGATAAACAGACCTTAATGAGACTGGCAGAAGAGGCAGTTGTCAAGAAGCTGTTTGATGTTATGGGTATGGAAGAAAAGGAAGAATGAAACGTTCTTCCCTTTCAATATTGCTTTTAATTTTCGATTATCTTTCTATCAGGCGCATTAATGACTCTTTTAAAGCCTGGGCCTTGCCTACTATAATCTCATATGATAGTGTACCCTGGGCAAAGCTATAGATTACAGCCGCAGCGGAAAGTATGGCAAGGATTACCAGTACTACTATGGCTGTGGAATTAAACAGACTACCCATAACCTTGAAAGTATCACTACGCCCATCAACCTCAACCAGGTATGTACCGGGCTCGGACCTGTTTATTGTAAATTCAAGTGTCATGATCTCACCTGGAGCAAGGACTAGGTCTTCTGTCGCTATTTCTTCACCATTTACCTTTACAGTCATTGTTTCTGCATCACGAAGCGTACCGAAATTGGCTGCTTCTACAGTGATGTTTACATTCTCTCCCGGCTGCACACTTTTGGGCTCAATGGTCAGGTTAGAATATACAAGTTTCGCGCCCGGGTCTGTGACATCAATATCCTTTGAAGCGTCCTGGTACCCTGATTTGGAAGCAGTGATCGTATGGGTACCTGCCTGGTCAGGTGTGTGGGTGATATTTCCGCTTTCAGGTGTTGTCCCCAGGTCATTGCTGCCAAACATAACCGTTACACCACTCACGCTTTTGCCTTCGGAAGTTATTGATATAACAATGGTCTCGTTCCTGTCCACTAACTGTGGGGCACTTATTTCCAGCGCCTTTGGCTGGTACATGACTTCTATGTTATCGCTGTCGCTCTCATAGCCGGATTTGGAGGCAGTGACTTTGAACTCACCGGTTTCAACGTGTGTATGGATTAGCTCACCATTGGAATCGGTAGTACCTATCTCGGAGTCATTAAAATTGATTGATGCATTTTCTACTTTATCGCCGTCAGAAGTGACCAGTATGGTGAACTCTTCATTTTCATAGACGCTGTCCGGGATGTCCAGTTTAAGATACAGGGGTTCTTTCACTATGATCTCCTGGAACGGGTAGAAACGGACATCGCTATCGTCAGCGACCTTGATCTTTATGTCACCCATTATATCGATAACGTCACCCTTATCCAGGCT
>DUIM01000009.1:7868-12515 GCA_013330355.1 Methanosarcinales archaeon | reverse complement strand
ATGCCATATGTATCACCCTCTTCTACAGAGGTGAAACTATCAGATATCTGGAATATACCGTCTATGAATATGGAATTCGTTTCCATGCCACTGAATACACTGTCAATATGAGCTAATATAATAGGTATATCAGTCCCGTCCACATCTACCTCATAGAGGTAGGTATCTCCTTCTTTAGCGATATCAGTGGTAATTTCTTTCCCGTCCTTCAGGAGGGCTATCATCATTGCATCACCATCGCGGTTGATCTCATCGATCCTGAGACTGTATCCTTCCTCTAAGGTGAGGGAGTTACCGATATGCATGGTGTGTTTCTCATCTTCATCTATGAGTATTTTGGATAATTTACCTTCACTTATCAAACTTCGATCACTTGAGACGAATGATGATGCTTTTAGGTAGCCAGCAAAGTATTTTTCTCCCATGAATCCAATGGACTCGAAGCTATTCCAATCGTCATTACTGTGCTCGAAATTCTTGGTGATGGGATTGATAGTGTAAGTCAGGTCACCATCATCCACTGTCCTGCCATCGCGTATTAAGCGCAGGGTCTCATCCCCTTCACCGGTATCGATGTCGTACATGAGTGCCTCAAAGTTGAAAGGCGTCCAGTCAAATTCATCTTCTTCTGTAACTGTGCCCCTGAGTTCATAGGTACCAGATTCTGACATATCCACATAGGGTGCGAACCGTAGTGTATTGTTGTCGGCCACTATGATATTGATCTTACCCATGAGGTTGAAGTCATCACCTTCATCAAGGTCCACATCGTCCTCGTTTTCCATGGTAATTTTATTTTCATTAACTGTTTTTACTGTCATCTGGCCGAAATCGTCACCCCGTTCAACATCGATATATTCATCAGATATCTGGAAGATGCCCTCGATGTTCACAGAGCTGGTCTCTTGTCCTATGAATACAGTATCAATATAGATGGCAATTATGGGCATATCCTTGGCTCCACCCAGGTCTTTTTCATAAACAAAGGTATTACCTTCGTTTACTACCGTTTCATCGACTTTTTCACCGTCTTTGAATATTCCAACCATTATGGTTTCTCCATCGGAGCTGAATTCTGTTATCTTGAATTCATAACCTTCTTCCAGTTCGAGTACTGAACCTGAATTTAGCCTGACTTTTTTATCATTGTCTGTCAGCACCTTGCTGAGCTTTTCTTCTGACAAAAGGTTGTCATCCGATGAGGCAAAGTCAGTATCATTATAACCTGCAAAGTGACGGTCTGCCATGAAACCTATCACATAATATGTACCCCAGCGGCTATTTTCAAAATCGACAGGTATGGGTTTTGTTATATATTCAATATCACCTTCATCCAATGACCTTTTAATATCCTTAATGGTCAGGGTCTCGCTGCCTTCGTCAGTGTCGAGGTCATAGTAGAAGCCGCTAAAACTCTGTGGGTTCCAAGTGTATATTTTTTCTGACATGCCAGCTGCTTTATCCCAGATGCGGTTACCTGAGTAATAGGTGGCAGAATGAACTTCAAATTCCTTTTCATCACTTTTTACTGTATCAGTACCGTCAGAAGCCTCAAAATAATATTCATATGTGTCCACTTCGCTGAATGTTTCATTGCATACATAATCCTTCCCATCATATGTGTCTTGGTCAGAAGAATCAAATTCTTCCATTTCAAATTTAACACCATTAATATACAGTTTCACTGTCAGATTATCGTTATCAGTATCTATGAAAGTTACAGAAAAATTAAATGTAACTGGTGTAATCCCACTTGTAGGTTCAACAATGTCACTGTCATCTTTTACTGTAGGTGCATTATTAGGCGTTTCTCCATCTTCGGTAGTAAAACTCCAGATTTTGGGTTCGTCCAAATGATTCCCAGCCAAATCTGTTACATCAGTAGTTAAGGTTGCTGTATAATTCGTATCGTAATTCAAAGATTCGCTCGGGCTAAAGGTCGCAGTCATTGTTGAATCGTTATATGATACTTCGCCTGAAATCGAACTTGATGAATTGTTGAGAAGAAATGAAGTAGTATTCAGTGTTAATGAATCCATTTTTTCGCTAAAAGTTGCATTGATATTAGCATTGATGTTAATATTACCATCATTAGGATTAGTGATATCAACTGTAGGATTTATGTCATCTACTGTAATATCGTCTGCTGTGGTAAAATTATACTCTCCATCTGTATTTGTATTAATAGCTTCATCAGTACTACTGACATTATAGTAATATGTTGTTGAAGGATCTAAATTAGCAAGGATTATCTCGTGTAATTTAACATAATCACTAGTTTCATTGTGTCCACTTGTCGAACCATTATAATATTCCACCAAAGATGTCGAGTTCTCATGAGTTTCCCAGGTGATTATTGCAGTTGAATTAGTTACAGTTCCATTTGTTACCGCAGTTATGTCTGGTGGCTTTTCATCCACAGAATAAACAGGTCCTGAAGCATTTGAACTTGAATAATTTGTACCATCAGTGGCATTCACTATGTACCAGTAATCTACTCCATCATTAGTATTAGTATCATTATATGAACCCGTTCCGTTATCAATATGATCACTTATTATTTCAAAACCTTCACTGGAAGACAAATTACTACGTAGAATATCATATCTTGTGACTTCACTATCATTAACCGATAGGTCCCAGGTTATTCTAATACTTCCCCCATCATCAACTGTCACATCCTCTACATGGACGTTTGTAGGCGCTGCAGGTGCAGCAAGTGATATACTGACACATATGCCGATTGCCAATAACGAAACAATTACTTTAATTATACGATTCTTCATAATTCATCACCTTCATTAAACAAAAATCCGATTATTAAACTTCCTATCCTATTCATATATATCATAACCTTGTAATTATTCTAACTAATTATCTCCTAACATAAATAAATCATCATTTTTCCTGCCAACATCCATATATGCCCTGTATGCCGCAATCAGCGTACCCAAAAATATTGGTGCCATAAAGAACCCACCTATACCGCCCACAAGACCGCCGCCGATGAACGCCAGCATAACCAGGAGCGGATGTATATGTGATGCCCTGCCCACGATATAGGGTTTGAATATCAATTCAGTAGGTGCATACAGGATAAGGGCTGATACTATTATAAACACAGCCGCACTCTCGACCCCGAACTCCACATACCTGAATATCGCAATAGGCAGCAGCACCATCCAGCCTGCAAAAATGGGTATTAAGCCTGCGATCAATAATAATGCAGACATTGCCGGGATATGTGGCACCTTAAAATAATAGAATACCCCCACCGAAAGAATGCTGGTGATCATGGCGGCATAAATGTTACCAAGGAATATGCCTGCAAGGATATAATCGAGGTGTTTCTTGAACGATTCAGCAATTACGAACTTATCCTCAGGGACAGTATTCATCAAGGCGGTCACGAACCTGGAGCCATCCATTAGCAGGAAAAAGCATACAAATACCGAAATGATAACATTGAGCATGAACAGGGCAATCATCAGGCCCATCGAAAAAGGAATCTGTCCCAACATGGGCAGAATAGTAGAAGACAGGTTTAACACTGCATCCTGTATCAACTGGTATATGGGCTCAGGGATATCCAGTTCATTTATGAAAGTGATTGTCGAATTGACCAACTGCTGTTGGTTCCTGGCCATTATGATCAACAGGTTGACTATCTCGATCATACCCAGCCCCAAAATCCCCATTAAAGGTGCGATTATGGCAACAGTAGCAATCAACGAAGAGATTCGCTCACCTAAGCCCCTTTTTATCAGCACTCTTCTTATGGGTCTGGCAATATAGGCAAACACCAATCCCAGGATGATACCATCCAGTAGCGGGAGGATGATATACCCAAAGGTGGCCAGTATCAATAACAGGACAATAGCTGCAATAATTATCCACCTGTTCTCAATAAGAACAGTAATACCATCCTTTTCCGGCATCCATCTCCTCCTCTTTAATTATTTAATACTAATTGCACTAATAACGGCTAGTATAGTAACAGCAGGTAATAATATTTATACTTGTCTATATTTAGAAGAATATTTTTATAAATGCATAGATTATACCGGTCAATCATTCCAGAAGCTCATCAGGACAGGTATCTACTGTGCCATATCCGGACATAATGATTATATTTTTTTGCTGTGCTCCGGGAGTCTCCGAATTCCAGAACCCTGATGAGACTGGTCCAATTATTAGTCCTAAAATCAGAAATATGCTGATCCATCTTGTTTGGCTGTTCATTTTCTACACTCATTTTATTATTAGTTGAACTGCAAATTTATGCATTTTTGATTTAACATGTGATGAGCAGACAATTAAGTCTTGTCTTGACTACGAACAGATTTGCAGTCATTAAATGATAAATCTACAAATTTTTCATTATACACCTGGAATTAATAATCAACTTACTCCGACTTAATTATTAGAACAAACAATGGAATATTAATAGCATCACAGTGCCTACTGGCAAAGACAGAACTAAAGCACTGAGAATGCAAATCTGATAATTTTGTCCCAAGCCCGTGTGGATGTATTACTCAAAGTAAATTTATCTTTTCATTGCTTCAGCTATTCTTTCGGGTAGAGCATTAAGATTAGCATTAATTGAATTATTCATTGTATCAAATTTATCCCCAAGTGTATCAA
>DUIM01000009.1:2224-7537 GCA_013330355.1 Methanosarcinales archaeon | reverse complement strand
CAAGTGTATCAATTGAATTATTTATTGTATCGAGGTTGTCAAGCTTATTTAGCTTGTTGTCACTCTTATTTAGCTGATCGTCAAGCTTGTTTAATACATCTAACTTGACATTCATTTCACCCAATATCCCAATACCTTTATCAAATCTTTCAGCCATTTCCCGTATTTCATCACCAATGACCCTACTAAAAGGATAGGGTAATACAACATTTTTATTGATTTCAATAATTCTTATTTTAGTTTTATTGCTGTTTATTGCTTCCAAATCCTGAATAAAAGCAGATATAGCAGATTCTACCCCACCAGCCATTAACATCACACTGTTTTCATTTATATTATAAACAAATCCACTTAAGTCTTTATTAATTGCATAACCCTCTACTATATTTCGGTATCCTACCATATTGACCTTACCTTCAATAAAGGACTGGATGTTTTTCATAATAAATCCTAATAGAATTTTAAACTATAATAGTTTATTCCACACCTGTCTAACTTGCATATCCCACATATCTCTTGTATCCAAATAACCAAATAATCAAGAATTTTCACACTATTTCGCCCACACTTCTCTCCCCTCACATTAACCCCAATAAAGGTTAATACAGTAACAGCAAGTAATAATATTGATACATATCTATTTTTAGAAAATATTTTTATAAATGCATAAGTCCTATCAATCATTCCAGATTCTTTAACCGATATTGAATCCGCCTGATAAGGCCCCGTATAGTCTGTACCTCCCTGGATGTTAATCTTGCACGGCCCAATATCCTGTGTATCATCAAAATAGTCTTATCCTTCTTGTGTACAGGATAATCAATTTCTCCCAGCAGTTCAGTAATATGACCATACATCAGGTCCAGGTCCAAATGCTGGGCAAGTTTAATGCTGCCTGCCTCCAGATCGCTTAGTTCATAAAGTACTACAGCCACTGCATGGGACAGGTTCATACTGGAATAATCAGGACTGATAGGAATGCTCATAATTATATCGCATAGCTTCAGTTCATCATTGCTCAAACCCTTATCCTCACGTCCGAACAGAATGGAGACAGAAGCGCATTTTCCTGTAAGCAACTGCTTGACAGATTTCGGAGAATAGGGCGGCATCCTTATGTGCTTTTCAACTCTCACGCCCGGATTCCCTGTTGCAGCTATCACCAGATTTGAACCGGCTACTGCTTCTGTTATGCTTGAATGTAGAGAAGCATTCTCCATTATCTCCCTGGCATGCATTGCAAAAGCCCTGGCTTCACCTCCCAGTTCACATGGATTGACCAGTGCTAGGTCTGAAAAACCGAAATTCTTCATAACACGGGCCGTGGAACCCACATTGCCCCCGTAAAGTGGTTCTACCAGTACCACACGTATATCCAGACCACCATCGACCATGGTCTTCCTGTTGGACTATATGCTTAAATCGGTTGTGATTTCAGACCCGATCTCTTGCTGCTCCTGCTTTCCCCTCCGGAAAGACACATTGGTCCCCGTCAGTAAACCCGCCAAAGTTGTGAACATTAGCCAGGGGTACGGCCAGGGTGGACCCAAACACATTGAAAATTTTGGGGACTATTGAATTTATAATCGGTATATTGTCTACGTGAACATGGACAACCATTACTGCCCCCATCCGGCTGGCCTTAATCTCTGCTTCAGCATCCCCCGTCCAGGTCTGTCAGAGTAATGTGAGATCTCCAGGAATGGGTAGAAACGAACATCGCTTGCATCAGCTACCTTGAACTTGATATCACCCGTTATGTTTACGGTATCACCTCTGACGAGACTGAAACTATCCTTGTTTTTCAATACAATTGAAGATGAAGAAAATGATGTTATTTCCATGATACCATAGGTATCCCCTTTTTCTACTGTGGTAAAACTATCAGATATCTGGAATAGACCGTCTATGAACATGGAATTCGTTTTCCTGCCCCTGGATACTTTGTTAAAATGAGCTACGATAATAGGTATATCGGTCCCATTCAGATCTACCTCATAGATGTAGGTGTCCCCTTCACTGACGATATCAGTGAAAATTACCTCCCCGTCCTTCAGGAGGGCAAGCATTAACGAATCACCGTCAAGGCTGATCTCATCGATCCTGAGGCTGTATCCTTCCTCCAGGATGAGCGATTTACCGATGTGCATATTATGTTTTTTATCCTCGTCGATAAGTATCCTGGAAAGCTTGCCTTCCTTGATGAGGCTCCTGTCGCTGGAAACAAATGAATTGGACTTGTAGCCTGCAAAATAGGTATCTCCAATGAACTCTATGGACTGGAATGTATTCCATCCGTCACTGTTATGTTCGAAGTTATTTGAGATTGGGCTTGTCGTGTATGATAGATTATTTTCCCCTATTGACCGGTCGACAGAGCTATCTCTTTTGATGCATAATATCTCATAGCCTTCTCCGGTATCGATATCATAGAGCAGACCTTCAAAGTTGAAGGGCGTCCACTCGAATGTGCTTTCCTCTGTTACCGTACCCCTTAGTTCATAGGTGCCGTGTTTTGACATACTAACATAGGGTGCGAACCGCAGTGTACTTGAATCAGCCACTATGATATTGATCTTAGCCATTAGTTTGAAATCATCACCCTCACCAAGGTCTACATCATCCTCATTTTCCATGGTAATTTTATTTTCATTAACTGTTTTTACTGTCATCTGGCCGAAATCATCACCCCGTTCAACATTGATATATTCATCCGATATCTGGAAGATGCCCTCAATGTTCACAGAGCTGGTCTCGCTTCCTATGAACACATTATCAATATAGATGGCAATTATGGGCATATCATTGGCTCCACCCAGGTCTTTTTCATAAACAAAGTTATCACCTTCGTTTACTACAGTTTCATCGACTTTTCTACCATCTTTGAATAGTCCAACCATTATGGTTTCTCCATCGGAGCTGAATTCTGTTATCTTGAATTCATAGCCATCTTCCAGTTCGAGTACTGAGCCTGAATTTAGCCTGACTTTCTTATCATCATCTGTCAGTACTTTACTGAGTTTTTCTTCTGACAAAAGGTTGTCATCCGATGAGGCAAAGTCGGTATCATTATAACCTGCAAAGTAACGGTCTGCCATAAAACCTATAACATAATAGTTGCCCCAACGGCTATTTTCAAATTCGACAAGTATGGGTTTTGTTTCGTATATGATGTCACCATCGCCCAGTGACCTATCAATATCCTTAATGGTCAGGGTCTCGCTGCCTTCGTCAGTGTCAAGGTCGTAGTAGAAGCCACTGAAACTCTGGGGGTTCCAAGTGTAGTTGGTGGATAGATTGGCGTCTTCATCCCAGATGCGGTTGCCTGAGTAGTAGGTGGCAGGATGCACGGTAATAGTTTTCTCAGATGTAGTGACATCAGGTGGTGCTGCCTGCACAGTACTTATTATCAAACCGATAAACAATAATCCGAATATAAAATTCCTTAACCTATTCATTTATACCATAACCTTGTAATTATTCTAACTAATCATCTACTGACATAAATAATCATCTATTAATGTAAATAATCATCTACTGATGTAAATAAATCATCATTCTTTTTGCCAACATCCATATATCCCTATAGAGGCTGTCCGGTAATTCAAAATCCAATGAAAAAAGAGACGAATTGGAGCTTTAAATCGAAAAAAAGCACGATATTTATTACTGACAGTAATTGTTGGACAACCTCTGTATGCTTAAATCGGTTGTGATTTTAAGCCCCTATCTCCTGCTGCACCTGCTGCTCCTATTCCTTCCCCCACTGCTCCTGCTTTACACTCCAGGACGATATCAATTAATTTACGTGCCCACTCCAGCTTTTTCCTTTTAGTGGCGTTTACATGAGGGTCGGAAAAATCAAATCCGATAAGTACTATGGCAGACGCCCCCAGTTCCCGTGCCAAAAAGACACACCGGTCCCCGTCAGTAAACCCGCCAAAGTTATGAACATTAGCCAGGGGTACGGCCTGGGTGGACCCCAGCACATTGCAAAGTCCGGGGACTATTGACCTTATAACCGGAATATTGTCTCCGTGACCATGGACCACCATTACTGCTCCCGCCTGGCTGGCCTTGATCTCTGCTTCCACGTCCCCGTCCAGGTCAGTCACAATAATATGGGGCACGATACCCTTATCCATAAGCACGGCAGCAGCACCATCGGCAGCAATTACACAAAAATCTTCAGGTTGGACCTCTTCCAGTTCAGCTTCCAAAGTAGGTGCATTGCCACATACAAGCACGTCCCTGTCCCTGACCAGTGCTTCGAGCCTCAGGATGGATGTTTTCCGGGAAGAAGGCATACCTGAAATAATTCCGGACAACACCCTGGCAGATTCTTCATCCTTGACACGGTCATAACCCATATCCCTGATTATTTCCAGGTATAGCGGCTCCCAGTCTTCAAATCTCATGATATCTTTGAAATGCTCATCTTCATGCCTGTGCCTTCAACATCCCATTCCTTGACCAGGTCACCTTCGGGCTCAACATCCATGCCAATGACAAGCAGTTTTGTCCTGACCTCATCGGCAATATGCGACTCCCAGTCCAGGACAAGGTCCAGTATCCGCTCATCTTTTATCAGCACGACAGCCTTGATCCTTTCTTCTACATCCAGGTCAAGTTCCTTTCGCATATCCTGCAGCCGCCTGATAACCTCGCGGGAATATCCTTCTGATTCGGTCTCCGTTGTCAGCATGGCATCCACGTACACAAGACCGCCGGAGAATTCGGCAGATGCAATATGTTCGGGTATGGTCTCATTGAACCGGACCATCCCGGATGTTATAGTAACAATTTCCCCTGCTATTTCCAACTCATACATTCCGGAATCCACGATTTTCTCCCGCATTGATATGACATCGGCTGAACTAATGGCTGCAATGACCTTACCCGCATCGCCCTTAAATGCCGGGCCAATGGCCTTTGGCTGTGGCACAGCTTCCAGTCCCAGTTCGTCCCAGGTCTCATCGCTACCAAGGATCACTATTTCTTTGCTGTTGGTTTGCTCCAGTAATACAGACATTAAGGTTTCCACAGCCTGTACTACCTGCTCATTTTCGGGGGATAGCACAATTTTGCGCACCGGCCACCTGAGCTTACGCTTAACCTTTTGCCTGGCATTGGATGCTGCCTCTACCATATTACGCACAGTATCCATCTGCTTTTCAAGTTCAATATCCACCAGTGCATCCTCCACTTCGGGCCAGTCACACATATGTATTGACTCAGGGCTGTCCGGGTCAAGGTTGTGCACCAGGTTCTGGTAGATAGATTCTGCCAGGTGGGGCATAAACGGAGCTATAA
>DUIM01000009.1:0-1826 GCA_013330355.1 Methanosarcinales archaeon | reverse complement strand
GTCCATGTCCTTGGCCTGATCAGCTGGACGTACCATCTGGACAGGTCCTCCAGGATAAAATCAGATATGGGGCGGGTGGCCCTGTGAAGATTATACTGGTCCATTGCTTCGTTCACACTCAGTATAAGTGAATTCAACCGGCTCAGTATCCAGCGGTCTTCGGGTCTTAGGTGAGATTTTACCGAATCATAGGTTACAACCGAGGGGTCGAAGTTGTCCAGTGCCATATAGGGCAGCGGGAACCTGTACACGTTCCAGAAGATGTTGACCTTCCTGTTGATCGTGCTGACCTCGTCCCAATTGAATTTAAGGTCCTCCCAAGGCGCATTTGATGAGAGTACATAGAACCGGAGAGTATCGGCACCGAATTTTTCAATTACTTCCCCTGGTGAAACTACGTTGCCCTGGCTCTTGCTCATCTTTTTGCCTGCATCATCCAGCGTGAACCCGTGCATTAGCACGCTCTTGTACGGTGCCCTGCCAAAAGCTATCATACTGGCACCCATCTGCGAGTAGAACCAACCCCTTGTCTGGTCGTGCCCTTCAGTAATAAAATCAGCAGGCCAGAGTTTATCAAAATCTTCATGCTCCCGCGGGTAGTTCAATGTAGCCCAGGAGGCCACTGCAGAATCGAACCAGACATCAAAGACATCAGGCACCCTCTTCATTTTCCCGCCGCATTTGCAGGTAATAGTGATATTATCCACACTGGGCCTGTGAAGGTCCATGTCATCGTCCAGGTTTGAGCGCTCCTGCAGTTCTTTCATTGTACCTATTACTTCTTCTGTTGTGCACTCATCACAAATCCAGATCGGCAGGGGTATACCCCAGTATCGCTGCCGGCTGATGCACCAGTCACGTGCGCCCGATACCCAGTCAGCAAATCTGGCAGAACCGGCCCAGTCCGGGTACCATGCCACTTTATCGATCTCGCTTAACATCTCATCCTTGATATCCGAGATCTTCAGGAACCACTGCTTGGTGGCGAGATAAATAATCGGGGTCTTGCACCGCCAGCAGTGACCATACCTGTGACTGACCATGCTTTTTTTGAGCAGGTTCCCCCTTTCTTCCAGGTCACTAAGGATAAGCTCGTCAACTTCCTTGACATATTTTCCTTCATATTCCCCTGCATCGGATGTGTACCTGCCGTCAGGACCCACCGGACAGAAAATGGGCAGCTCATGCTCCACACCCAGTATAAAATCATCCATGCCGTGCCCTGGTGCTATATGAACGATCCCTGTATTCTCTGCTGTGACGAAATCCGCCATGTAAACATTATGATCAAATCCGGCCTGGGCCGGGACCTTGTCAGATAACGGGTTGTCATATGAAAGTTTAAGCAGGTCTTCCCCGAGCATCCGGTCCAGTATCTCAAAGTCTGTATAACGTCCCTGTTTCAGTACATGCTCAACCAGGCTTGTTGCTACATAGAGTACTTCGCTGCCATCTTTATCATCCTTCCATGTCCTGATCTTGCTGTATTCAAAACCAGGGTGGACAGCTACTGCAATATTTGCAGGAATGGTCCATGGTGTAGTGGTCCAGATAACGATATATGTATTTTCTTCATCCTTCACTTTAAACTTAATATAGGCCGAAGGGTCCTCTTCATCCCAGTATTCCACTTCACTGTCTGCAATTGCGGTCTCGCACCTGGGACACCAGTTGACCACCCGTTTGCCCCGTTCCAGCAGTCCTTTATCATGACCCTGTTTCAGGGTCCACCAGGCCGCCTCAATGTATTCATCTTTCAGGGTCATGTAGGGGTCTTCCCAGTCCAGCCATACTCCCAGGTCCTTGAACTGCTGGGTCATCTCATC
>DUIM01000001.1 GCA_013330355.1 Methanosarcinales archaeon | reverse complement strand
CACCGTATCTCTGCTCTTATAGCACTGATTTTGAGGGGAAAACAGGGAATTACGTAGAATTTTGGTTGATAATTTTTCAACTGTCAAATGGGTTTTCCTGACAAAATCTGGAAATTTTAGATCAAAATAGTAGACTTTCTCTTCAAGAAAGAGTGGCAACTGTCAAACTTGGGTTAAAAATATAAAACGACCGCGGTGAACATAAACACCAGTACCGAAGCCATGCCCACCAGCTTATTAGCCCGTGCAATATCTGTGGCTAAAGGCAGGCTGAAATTTCCACCTAGCACATAATGCCCCTGTTTTTCCAGCCGTACTCCCAGTGCTCCCGCAGCCGAGGCCATGGGCCAGCCAGAGTTTGGCGAGGAAGTTTGTCCCCTGTCCTTCAGGCATGTCCTGATAGCATTTACCGGGCTTCCTGTAAATACAGCCCCCGCAACAATGAATATCAAGGACAACCTGGCAGGTATCCAGTTAAGCATATCGTCAAAACGGGCAGATGCCCATCCCAGATCAACAAATTCCCTGTTCCTGTATCCCACCATTGAATCCAGCGTGTTCACAGCCTTATACGCAAGAGCTCCCGGCAGACCCAGGACGAGATAAAAAAACAGCGGCGAAAGGATCGTATCAACAAAATTCTCAGAGACCGACTCGATCACTGCCGATGCCATGTGTGCTTCATCCAAACCACTCGTGTCCCTGCTCACCAGTGCCTTCAGGTCATCCCGTGCCGCATCCGCATGACCAGATACCAGTCCGGTCATGATCCCGTTTCCGGATGTCAGCAGCATCCGAAACGAGAACGTGGATTTAAGGAAATAAGCCAATACAAGTAATGTAATAGCTTCGGGTAGAATGAATTGTGCGCTCTCAAGCAGCATACCGGCCAGAAAGGATGTGCCTGTCATAGCCGCAACAATAAATATCCCGAATAACCTCTTATTTGTGAACTTAGAGGCCAGACCCCGGAGGTATTTGATCCCCCTCCCCATCCAGACTACAGGATGAAGAATACCGGGGGGTTCACCGAACAGGACATCCATGGCAATAGCCAGCACCAGTACCCCAATACTGTGGGTAAAGACAGCATCCGGCATGTTCATAACATGGGTTCCATAACTTTCTTCCAGATATCTTTGAGATCTTCAGGCTTACCCTCACAGGCCATCAATGCTTCGAGGATGAGGTTGGCAACCTCAGGGCGGTGAACCAGGTCGCACCCTTCACAGCTCCACACCTGCCCGCCCGTTGACCTTTCGACCAGATGACCTCCGGTCCTTTCATCATTACAGGGGTAGAAAGGACAAAAACAGAATGTACAGTCCTGGCCCTCAAAATGGCATGGATAGTATTCACAGTTGGTCCTGCTGGCGATCTTACCCTGGTGACGGGCCTCGTCGATCTTCAAATCTGCCTGTTCCCTGCCCCACTGGGTGACCGATTCGGCCAGTGCATCGATCAGTTTCCGGTTATCTTCCCTGGTCCTGACCGCCACCCTGATATAGTCCCTGCCGGTTTGCCCGAATGATCCACAGTCCCGTAAAAGGATTCCAAGACTGCGCATGCGCAGGTCGATCTCCCTGGAATCCATGCTGAAATCCCGTATCCTGACCATGATGAAGTTGGTTTCGCCGGGCAGCGGGTCAAAACCCCTTATAAGGGATAAATGGTTCATCAACCAGTCCCGCTCAGTACGGATCAACTCCCTTGAACGTTCAAGGTACGAAGGGTCAGCAGCATGTTTTTCCAGCAACCAGGTACCCAGGGCTGTAGATATTGTACCCAGATTCCAGGGTATCCTTACATTTTCCATCCGGCCCGCCACATCAGGATGCGCGATCCCATACCCGATCCTGACCCCGGGAATGGCAAATACCTTGGTAAGGGAACGCATAATTATAATAAAGGGATTCTCTTTAACATTAGCAGCCATGCTGTGCCTTGGGTCAGAGAGTTCGATGAATGCTTCATCGATTATCAGGAATGTTTCGTTTTCCTGGCACTTCAGGGCCAGTTTTTCCAGCTCCTGGCCGGGGATGAGTGTGCCGGTCGGGTTGTTCGGATTGCAGATGAACACAGCTTTTGACGCAGCAAGCATCTCACCTGTAATTGACCCGACATTACGGTACACGTTCCTGTACTCGATGTGTTCAGGTACAGCACCCATAAGTTTGATGTTTAGTTCATATTCGTCAAAGGTAGGTTGGGGCAGTATTACAGTATCACCCACATCCAGTATGGTCTCGGCTATTAGTCTTACCAGTTCACAAGAGCCGTTGGCAGGAACGATGTTTTCGGGGTCCACGCCTGCAAATACGGCTGCTGCCTTTTTAAAATCCGGATAACGGTTGTCAGGATACCACTCAATATCGTTAATTGCATGTATTGCAATTTTTTTGATTGCCTCTATATCAGGTGGACCTAAGGGATTGAAGTTGGCACTGAAATCCAGTAATTCAATCATGTTCGGTCTGATATTTTCAGCAAACCGGCCGCCATGAGTACATTTTTGGATTTTGACAGCAGTTTTTCTTAAGGATTTATCAACATTTCTCATAATTCCGAGAATGGGGTGCTTTACTCATAACTATTTCGCATTCAATGTCAATATACACACACAATTTTATTTCGGGTATGCAAAATAAATTTATATTGAAGGAGACCTTATAGTCTCTAAGAGAATTTTAGGAATAGTATATATTTTCCCATACACAAATAAAATGGAGTCGATATTATTGAAAATTCGAGTTGTAAGTTCAAAGGACGAAATTAGTACATTGGATCCGGATGAACAGAT
>DUIM01000191.1 GCA_013330355.1 Methanosarcinales archaeon | reverse complement strand
CCTCACATCAAGGAATTGTCCCATGCACCTAAAAAAGGGGTTAATGGATGAAGAGCTTTACTCTTCACCCATCTGCGCTATTACCTTATTGTAGAAACTCAGGTCGAACAGGTCATCCTGTGTCAGCAGTTTATCTGTATAACCCAGGTCATACTGCACTTTAGCATATTCCAGTGCGGTAGCCAGTTCAATGTTAGGGTCACTTACCCACTCTCCATCCCAGTCCTGTATGGATTGGCTTGAAATGTTATAAGACACTCCGATATCATCTGAGAATATTCGGGCAGCTTCATCGGGATTATCTATAATATATTGGGTGGCTTTGATATGGGTCTTTACAATCTGCTCAACAATTTCCGGGTGCTCATCGATCAGTTCCTGGCTGACCAGTACTACACAGCATGCATGATCGGGCCACATCTTTCCAGATTGTACTACGACCTTGCCATATCCTTCTGACTCTATGATAGTAGGATTGGGGTGGGGCAGGAATACGGCATCCACATTACCTGAAGCTAGTGCAGTTTTAGCCTCTGCGCCTCCCATGCCCAGAATGGTAACATTCTCATCAGGGTCAATATCATTATCCAAAAGCCATTTCCTGAGTACTGTATCCTGAAGGGTACCGGGTGGGAACGTAGCTATCTTGAGACCTTCAAGGTCCTGTGGAGACTCATAGGGCAGGTCAGTTGCCAGCACCAGATCTGAACCCTGTGTCTGTGCCCCGGCTACGATCTTTGCCTCAAGTCCCTGGTCTATTGCGGAAAGTGGTGGCGTGGATCCAACATAAGCCACATCAATCTCCCCTGCAAGCATGGCCTGCATTTCAGGGGCACCGGTCGGGAACAGGTAATCCTTGGTAGACGTAATGCCGTAGGGTGCCAGATCTTCCAGCCACCAGCCATTGGCATCGGCGGCCATGTATGCGATCTGGTGTGTACTGGGCTGGTATCCGAACCTGAGTTCGGTCTTTTGGGGGGCCGTACATCCTGATACAAGGATTATTCCGGTTATTAGAATTGCGGCTATTATTTTCAATGGTTGTATTATCATTTCCAAACCTCTGTAACTTGATTTTATTATTTTTTAATGAAAAACCATGAATGCTACACATATAACCATTTCCAATTATCAGCTTTGTAGTGTACAGAAGTATTAAATAAATTGGTAAATTATACTATTGTATTGGTAAACGCTTGAATGTAACTGGAAATAAATAGGTGAAGGAATGATCGCAGCAGAAAAAGTTATTAAGGCAGCATTTGAATCAGATGAGATATTCCAGGAAACGTTATCCAGGGTGATAAAGGATGACCTGGGAATTACTGCAGCAGAATTTAGTAAAGTTTCAGGAATACCTGCCAGTACGCTATATAAGATACTCTCGGGCCACAGGGATTCCAACATGAAGACCGTAAGGGAGATCGTGAAAACCATTAAAAAACTGGAAGGTACCGAACATAGTGAGTTTATAGCTGTTATTGCGGCCAGGCCGGTACTTGATGGTATCATTGAGAAAAAGATGCAGATAGACGGCCGGCTGATAACAATCCGCGAATATTCGGCTACGACTATGGAAGAAGCGATCGTAGCAGCCATAAAGGCCGAACAGGATGGGGCCACGGCGCTCGTATGTGCACCCATCGTCAGTCCTACAGTGGAAAAAGTGCTCACCATACCGGTTGCTACAATAATGCCAAGAGATAGCTTGATCGCTGCCATCGAGCTGGCTGCTAAAAAGATCCGGTAAACAGTTTATTCCACGTTTTGAATAAGTGCCAGGATATCCTGGTATTCCTGCTCTTCATTGATAGCTATGGTAAGGGTTTCCGACCTCCTCACTTCAGTAGGTACTTTTAAAATCATATCCTCAGCAGGTAATACTCCTAATACAATGGTGGTAGTGCCCTCGTCAGACCAGGAGGCAATTACTCCACGGATTTTAAGCTTAACATCTTCACCACTATCATTGCTTTCAATGTAGCCCTCATATGATCTGGCCTGGACATTGGAACCAGTATTTATTGTGACAGTCTCTTCACCCACCTGGTAGAATTCCTTTATGTCACTACCCGGATCCATATTCTGGATGGATGCATCAATTATCCCTGTAAGTACCTGTTCGGGTAAGGCAATGCCTGCAGGCAAAGCCACCCTGATAGTCATGAACAAAGAAGTGAATTGCGCTTCACTGTTACCTGAATCTTTAGTAACGCCCAGGTCAGTTATCTGTCGGTTAATGTCCATCATAAGAGCTTCATCAATGTAATTTACTGTGGCAGTGTTCATAACGACCTCAACATCACCGACCATCTGGCTCATGCTCTCTACCTGTGGTTCGCCTGACATGATCCAGCCCAGATTGTCAAGCGTTGTCTGGTTAACATATGCAGGATTTACTTCTTTAGTCTGCAGGCATCCCGGAACAAGCACTGCAAGCGTAAAGCACATAAGGAACACAAGAATTATTTGTTTCATAATAACACCAGAATATTATATATATTGCAATACGTTGAAATCATATTAGGTGTTAACTTTATCGGTAAACCGCATCTATTTGGACAGGATTATGAGATTCAATATACTGGATGCTGTCAATTACCTGAAAGTTAAATTATCCATGGCTGACAAGCTAAGTATTAATGAAATGGCCAAACAGCTTGTTTCAATAGGTTTTGAATGTATGAGGTGTGGTGAATGCTGCCGTGCCAGGTCTGGTGATAACACAGTAATCCTGTTCCCGGATGAGATACGACTGATAATGGACACCCATGGGATGACCCCGGACGATGTTTGTGAACATTCAATACCACAATTCATAGATGACAGCGGCATCCTCCATTGTTTTGAATGGGTGCTAAAAAGGCACAGCAGTGGGGATTGTATATTCATACAGGCTGACAATAACTGCATGTTATATCAGCAAAGACCATGGATATGCAGTACATACCCGTTCTTCCTGGGATTTACAAATGGAGGCGCAAAACCCGATATAATCGTATCAGAATGCAAAGGGGTAGGACGACCAATGAACGAGGAGGATGCCATTAAGCTTGCCGAACTGCTTAAGGGTAGGCTTCTGGCAGAGATCACTGAAGAGATCAGGTTATTGGAAAACCTTGAAGGATTTGAGGATTGGGAACCCGCCAGGTTTTATTCCAGCAAGGGGTGTAAGGGATATACCATTGCAGTGCATGACAGTAGCGGTATGACTTATATCACGGATTGATACAATCACGGAAACATTTTTAATAATCAATATTTAATAATTAAAGCTGAGATTATATTTGTTCCGAAGTATAAAGGTTTAAATATCATAAAGATGTTTAGTATATTGTGAATTAAATGAAAATTAGAGTAGTAAGTTCTAAGGATGAAATTGATACGCTGAACAAGAATGAAGAGATGATACATCTCACATTCAGGCCGTCAAATAAGGATATAATGGTCCTGGCAAACATGTGCCCAAAACTAAAGGCGATACATGTTGCCAGTTCATTTATGAAAACCATCTCAGACTCCACCAGGATGTTCCTGGAAATGCAAAATGTTGCTTTACTGGAAGGGGATGTATGGGGACATAGGAAAGATATAAATGAGTACTATGAGATAAACCCGGCATTCTTTGAGAAAGTAAAAGCGTCAAGAACTGAAGGGCTATCTGAAGAACAGATCATCGATAAGTTCGAACGTGAAAGCCAGATGGACAGAGACCTGATAAGATTCCTTATAAAATAGCTGCGACAAATAATTGTTGCAGTTTTTTACGGTAGGTTTCCCTCACCACTGAGCTCATGCTGGCGCTCGATACTCATTTTAATAAGTATTCTAAATATATTTTTCACTTCACCTGAATCAAGCCCGCATTCGGTGGCAATATTTGCAACCCTTTCCATGACTGCCTGATTCTGTTTTTCATCATTTATAGGGAGACTTTCATGTTTCTTTGCTTCAAGTACATCTCTGGCCAGGTTAGTCCTGTTCCCTATTAACCTGATTATCTCGCGGTCGATGTTCTCAATCTCTATTCTAATTTCGGAAAGTTTTTTCATAGGGGCCACTACCTTTGTACCTTTGCACCACTGTTATTTATCTTTGTCCTTATAACCCTTCCATCCAGTGCCGACCAGGCATCTATCAGTTCACCGACCCGTTCCCCGCTCGCCAATGCAGTATATGCGGGACCGGTGCCTGACAGACTCACACCTTCAATACCTGTTTCCAGTGCCATCATCATGGGTTCAGGGTCGAACCCTAAAGCACTGCAGTACAAAAAACCGTTTAAGGTCATGGCTTTTCCATATTCTCCCTTGATGCAGAGGTCGTATGCCATATCCACCCAGGGAGCGATCAGCCTTGAGCGCCCTACATTTGTCTGTGAGCTGTATGCCACTGTTTTTGGTGCATATATTATCACTTCAGAATCCAGTTCTTCCCTTAATATCAGGGTTGATGACCTGTTGTCTGTGACCACCAGACCACCCAGCATCGATGCTGCTGCGTCATCAAAAGCACCGGTAATGGTGACCCCTGCATCCTTTGCAGCATGTACACCGATAAGGGCGGCATCTACGGGTTCCATACTTCCACCGATGGCATCCAGGGCTGCCAGTACCGCAGCATTGGCAGCCGCACTGCTGCTTTTAAGGCCCGATGCAATAGGTATCTCGCTTGAAGTTGTTACTGCAGCACCGCCCTGGTAACCGAAATGCTCAAACACCAGTTCGACACATCTTTCGATAAGTCCCGGGTCACCTCCTTCTTTAATGATCCCGGTAATCCTGCCATCACCATTTAGCCGGACTTTTGCATTTGTCTTTAAGTCTATCCCGAAGGCTGAACCTTTCCAGGTAGCTATGGCATTAATTATCGTACCTGCGCCTGGAGCACTGGCATATCCTGTAGTGGTCATTGATAGTAAGACATTCTTAAATGCAGCCGTTGCCTTCTATGCTCGTGTATTTTTCATAGACAGAACAATTGATGTAGTTATCATCACTGGAGCAGTACTCTTTTATTTCATCAGCCTTTGGCTTATGGAATTTTGGATCCAGTTTACACCAGACACCTGATATATAGGGGCATGTCAATTAGTTCACCTCAACATGAATTGGTAATTATATTCTTGTTATGAAATGATATGATTATAAAATGATGTGATATAATATATAAATATCAGCCCCATTTTTTAATCGCCTTTTCAAGTTCAGGGTGGTTTTTGGCATATTCGTTCGCAGATGTTCCTTCCACCCAGGCATCCACTGCCTGGCGCATGGCCCTGGCACCGGGGGTAGTACCTCCCGGATGTCCGTGTACGCCGCCACCAGCCTGTACAATGCAGTCCATGCCATAACCGTCCAGGTTGGGTGCCACATTTAGCGGGCTTAAGCCGCCTGAGGCAACCGGGAATATACTTTTAAGACCTGACCACTCGCCCCTGAGGGCGTCCCGGCAGCGGTCGTTTTCTATCGTATCTATGTCCATCTTGCCGTGGTAGCTTCCTGTATGCAAATTGGTACCGCCTGCCATCCTTACCAGCTTTGATATTACCAGCATGGAAATGCCGTGCTTCTTGTTACGTGTCATGGCACCGTGCATGGTCCTGTGCACATGGATCGGGACATCGATATTGGCAGACAGTTCCTGCAGTGCATCAAATCCTGATGTCAGCACGTCCACCATAACCATATTGGCACCCAGTTCCACTGCCTTACGAGCCCTGTCCACTATCTGTGCTGCCCCTGTGGTCACGTTGACTGCATAGAAAACCTTCTGACCGGTCTGGTTTTCGGCCTTGTCGAGCATATCCATGACCTTTGTCAGCCGTTCTTCCAGGGGACAGAACTGCTGGTCTGTCAGGGTCTCATCATCTTTTATCAGGTCAAGACCGCCCATTGCAGCGTTATATGCCACCTGTGCCGTCTGTTTTGGGTCCAGGCCAACCTTTGGTTTTATGATCGTACCCACCAGGGGGCGCTCATGCACGCCCAGGATATTCCGGGCTTCCCTGATACCATAACGCGGCCCTGAATGTGCCTTTAACAGTTCGTCTGGAAATTCCACATCAACAAGCTTGATATTCTTTAATGCACCCAGGCCGAACAGGTTACCTGCGATGACAGAGAGGTACTGTGGGATATTACCTGGTTCGAACAGTTCTACAGGGAATCCTATCTCCACATTGGTACCTTCTGCTGTCAGTACCTTTCCATCCAGCCGGTGTGCCGGATCACCTTCCTTTAAGGTGCTGACCTCTGTCCACGTGCCAGTTGACTGCTCGGCTGCAATGGCACCTGCCGCTTCTTTAATGGGCAGGTCTGTTTCAACGTAAAATTTTGTTACTACATCCATATTGTTACTCCTCCTCTTACCGTACTTTCCGGGCGGTCCTTTCCACAAGGTCTGTTCCGTATCCTACCAGTTCGGCGGTGCGTCCGGCTGTACTGGATTCTGCATATACCCTTACCAGCGGTTCAGTTCCACTTGCCCTGATCAGTATCCAGCCGTCCGGATACCATAACTTAAGCCCGTCAGTGCGGTCCACTTTGACATCTTCGACACTCCCTGCATCCCCTACACCCCCAACATCCCCCGGCAGATCCTGGGTCAACAGCATTTCAACTACCTGTTTCGGGTCCTTTACATGTATCTTTTTCTTTGTATTGTAGTATTCAGGTATTCCCTGTTTCAGCTCTGAAAGCTTACTGCCTGATGCAAGTATCTCAAGCATCCTGGCTGCGGTCAATGCGCCGTCCCGGCAGTACTGGAATTCGGGGAAGATAAGGCCGCCGTTACCCTCACCACCAAATACCGCACCCGTCTCTATCATCTTACGGGCCACGTCTATGCTGCCGACCGCTGTCCAAAGGAGTTCACAACCCATTGATTCAGTCACGTCCCGCACCTTCAGCGACGAACTTACAGGGGTTACCACTCTGCCTTTTTTCCCTTCGAGCACATGCCCGGCCATTATTGCCAGGAGGTCTTCCTCGTCAAGGAACTCACCATTTTCATCCACGAATGCCACCCTGTCCGCATCACCGTCATGGGCCACGC
>DUIM01000047.1 GCA_013330355.1 Methanosarcinales archaeon | reverse complement strand
GTTCAGGTCACGTAATTTAGGACACGACCCAAGATTCCACATAGCAATTGTGCCCCATTCTTCAAGCATGGTTGGTGCAACATCCGAACCTACAATAATGGCTGAGCCGGTTTTACCTTGTATAATACCTTCTGGTAAAAAGTGATAACTCAGGTGCCATACCGCTGTGAAGAGAATGGCACCGATCACAAAAAGGCTGATAAACCTGACGATTATGCTATCATTGAAAAAAAAATTATCGTATTCGTTATACCCCACAGCAGAGCTGTGGAGTATCTCATGTCTCAGGCTACTGAGGTTGCATTGACAATAGCTTGTCCCAACCGCAGCAGAGCTGCGGAGTATAACGAATACGATTAAAATCAGTAGCGGAAATCCAGCCAATACACAGAGCGCAATTGCTAACTTATTTAAAATTATCCAGATTAAAGTTGGGCATGTTGCTGAATTTTAATGTTCAGTTAATGAAAGATGGAATAAATAGGTTTGTGAATAATTTGTAAAGCTCTCCGATATTTCGATATTATTTTAGAATCTAGGACATACTGAAAATGTAAGGCTTGAATCCATACATTTTGATAATCTTTGCGTTCTTTGCGGTGAGATATCAATAAAACTTAACCAGATTTAAGAATATATTTTATGATGCTTGATCACGTTGGAACGCATAGAGTCATCCAACGGTTTATTGATGCTATAGTTTCACAATAAATGAAGCTCCTGAATGCCGGTTATTCCGTCTTTTGATATTGTGATCTTTGCTTCAATATCCTTAAATGCCGGTATCCCGTCAGGCGCTTCATCTGAAACCAATGCATTTACCCACGGTCCATTAACCATAAACCCCAGACCTTTTTGTTCTTCCCTGGGTGATGCCCTGGCCCTGACAACCACACTGCCCCATTTTGATGTAAGCCTGACGTTTGCTCCATCCTGGATACCCATACGCTTCATTTCGGCAGCATCCAGTACTATCAAGGCTGAAAGCTCCAGGCATTCATCACTAAAACGGTCCTCTTCACATACACTGGCCTGGAATACGTCCCTGCGGGAAATAATCTTGACATCATATTCCGGGGCCTTGATGAACTTACCAACATCCAGCGCCATCAGTTCACCTCCTCCATAATACGTCTGATTACCATTTCATCAGACAACCCATCTCCCTGGATAAGAGGAGAAATGTCCATGTTCTTGCCATCCAGCCTGACGGCAGTTCCTCCCACCTCTATACCAGAGGCCACACATGGAATTGTCACATCCGCTACCCTGGAGGTCAGGTTAGCACAGGGGTCCACAAGGATTAACGGAATATCCTTCAACCTTTTGGTAATGGACAAGGGTAAGCTTGCCAGGGGGTCAGAGCCTACAACCATTACTGCATCGGCACCGTGCTTCAATTGCTCCAATACGGAATATTCAACACCAGATACCGGACCATTTTTTGTGAACCCGAGCCTGTGGATAAAACCTGTTTTTTTATGCAGATTGTGGTTGAACCCCCTCATATTAAAATGACCTGCCATTGGGATTAGGAAGAAGTTTGAAAAACGATTCAATGTGCTCATAAATTCTGAAATGAGGTCAAATTCTTCTTTAATGGAATATACCAGCCCCAATCCCGCAAAAATCACCCCGAATTCTGCTTTTTTTAATACAGCAGCCAGTTCCAGGATGCGTTTAACATCAAAATCATAGGATAACTTGGGGACACGACCGGCCAATCCATCCATCAATGCCCGCATAAATTCAGCATCACCGCCGGGCGGGATTCTGAAGAACATACCTTTACACATTTTTGCGGTCCTGGACTCGGTAACATCAATGCAGATGGCTGTCCTGTCCTCTTCATATCCCCGCTGCCTTAATTCGCCCCTTGGAAAATATGAATACCTGGAAAGGTGGCGGGGATGGGAACTCATAGGGTCAGCACCCCAGTAGATTACAACATCTGCCTTTTCCCTTACATCTTCCAGGGTGCAGGAAGGGATGCTGCCGTTCATTATCTCGTTAATAGTGATACCCTGGCAAAAGGATGAAGTGGAATCTATGCAGGCACCCAGCGTCTGTGCCAGTTCTATACCTGCAACCTGGGCTTCTGATGTTGAATTGCTCCAGCCGTAGAGCGACGGATTGCTTGCTTTTTCAAGTATTTCCGCTGCCTGAATAATAGCATTATTTATATCAACTTCCTCTTGATCCACTGTGGACATGGCAGTATGTTTACACCCGTATACCCTGGCTTTGCCCTTGAGGCAGGCATGTTCCACCTTCTCTACCCTGTTATCTTTGATATATACCAGAATATCTTCACATAACAATGCGCATCCGGTGCAGGTCCATGTGATCGGTTCAGTCATTTTCATCTCTCATACGAACTCAATTGCCTCGGTCGGGCACGGGTCTATGCATGCCCTGCACAGAATCCTGTCCTTACCAAAACGCCTGCATTCCTCTATATTGGCAGCTTTTACTTTTCCGTTTTCGACTCTGAAAATGACCTTTCCATTTGTCGGACCAAAACCCCTGCCGGAACCGTAAGGATCATTGGCAACATTTACAGGGCAGGCGACTACACAGTTACCGCAGCCTGAGCAAAGTTCTTCATGTATAATAAGCCCGGTCTCCTCTGCACCTTCTAATGGCTTTAATATAGTTTCCAGTTTCTGCCTTGAATCGATGTATTGTTCCTCTTCCATTAGCGGCGGGCATTCGGTGTACTGTTTGGTGCGTGAAAGTAATGCAACGGCAAATGCCATACAGGTGGATTCATTACATTTCTTGCAGTTGGTTTTTGGCAGTAATTGATATATTTCCATTGCACTTGTCATTTTATAACCACGTATTAGGGGAGTAACGAACTTTGCATAGCTGTCAATTGAATACAATTGTATATAGTGCGGAATATAAATTAAAACTTCCTGTGGCCTGGAAAGCCAGTGTCAAGAAAATGCTCACTTCGTTCGTATTTTCTCTAGCCTGCAGGAAAGTATATATTTTCCTATACGTTAAAAAAGCAACAGAAGTAAAAAAAGAAAAAAAGAAACTGCTCACTTGCGCTCACAGTTACTTGAGTACACAATCTTGTTGATTATACACAAAAAGAAAAAACAAACTGATGTTTTCACACCAGTCTATTGATCGGATGGTTTGGATCCATTATTTCCATGCCGAGATCTTTTGCAGTTTCTGCCAGCATGATATCCACTAAAGCAACTGCCGGGAATACTGACCTGACATTTTCAATGGGACCATACAGCAGGCAGTCTGCACCAACTACCTGACACACAAGGTTGGTTCCGATATCTGTGGGCATGTAGGCTTCCTTATGTTCCTTTTTGAACTTCTTGAGCCAATCCCATGCAGATGCCATGTTATGGAACCCACCGCCAGTGGGAAGTCCCAGATGTCCCTTGACTGCCATGATTGACCTGACAGTTGCACCTGCACCTGAACCAGGCGGCATAGCTGCCACATCGACAATTGGTCTGGTTATTCCACAGTCCTTGGCAACGTCAAGCATACCTTTTGCCTGGCCGGTTCCGCCAATCTCAAGGATATCCATCTTGCCTTTCACTGAAGGGTCTGTAGCATTGAATGCAAGTACGATGGCTGCATCCAGTGCGCTTTCCGTGACTGCTGCAATCTCTTCTTCATTAACACTGGCATTGATTGAGTTATGTATGGCCCTGTCTGCCACACCAATCTCAGTACAATACTTTGCTGCTGCTGCTCTCACATCACCGGCTGAAGAGTCTATCAGGAATGCAGTTTTATCATCTATATCGACAAACCAGTCTATAAAATTTATTATAGCTTCTGGTGTTTCACCCACGATCTGGTTAATATAGGGAAC
Organism: Methanosarcinales archaeon; assembly: GCA_013330355.1. Classification (GTDB taxonomy): domain Archaea; phylum Halobacteriota; class Methanosarcinia; order Methanosarcinales; family Methanocomedenaceae; genus Methanocomedens_A; species Methanocomedens_A sp7939u. The sequence goes on along the minus strand of DUIM01000047.1, from coordinate 978 downwards.
ACCTGTTATGTCTCCCATCTCTTGTTGTGTGTGCCACAGATCATCTGCCTGATCTTTGTTAAATATACCTTTATCTTCGTCAGTCACAATTTTGTGCTTGCCGTAGAACATAGTACTGATCAGGACAGTGGGATACTGTCCGGGCTGTCCTCCCATCTTTACGCCGCCAAATTCGAAAACTTCCTGTTCTTTATCAAACCTAAACATTTATTATCACCTCGTTCACTTAAATAGAATTCTTATTACCGCATTCAAAAGGGATTCATTTTCCAGTACGGAACTCGGATTGGTTGGGGATAATCCCAATGTTGTTACTATCAACAGATACATTACCATTATTATTAGAGCAACGCATATGCCATATAGTATTCCGATATCCCTGCCCAATCGTTTTCCTATTCTCTGCTGGATCTCACTGTTAGTGAATTCGATCTTCTCATCAATGTGGTCCAGTTTCTTGATAACCTCCTGGTAGTCAGTAGGGTCAACGATTACCTCCGGAACTGTATTTTCAGCCATTTCAAAGACCTCCCTTTACAATAATGGGCAGTCCGATCATAATGACCGCAAATACAAATCCGATCACAAGCCCTTTGAAACCAAAGGAGACTCCGGAGTCAAGTTTCTGGTTTCTGGCAATAAGCTGTCCCCTGTACCTGATATCCTCAAGAAGTTTATCGAAATTCGTAGCCCCTGGAGGGGTAACAACCATAGGAACTCCTTTGTCGTAAACATATTCATCAGTTTCTTCGGCCATGTTATACACCTCCCAGGATCAGTAATCCAAGAATTCCAAGTGTCAGGGTAAGCCCCATCATAACACCTTCGATCTTTCCTGAATAAACACCTGATGCGAACTTGTTCAAGTTACCTATATCGATAGTTTGGGCCTGAATATTCCGGATCCTCGACTGAATCAAGGCCACCTCGGCAGCCATAGGCCGGACACCCTCAAATTCTTCTTCACCCTCACCATCT
>DUIM01000035.1 GCA_013330355.1 Methanosarcinales archaeon | reverse complement strand
GTATAAACTTGACCGGGCGCAGCATAGTGATTTAGTTTCAACAATATTTCTGGAAGTTTCAATTTAGGCGCTTTTCAGGTACTTTTCCAACAATCTCATATTCATATCTATATATTTCTTTATTTTCTTGCCTATGAATTTGGAAAATATTAAAAATGTATGTAAGGCTAGAACCGATTATTAGTGTAATTATCGGAAAAATGTCTGACCAAAATGAAGTGTTTGAGACTAATTTACCAGTTAAATTTTCCGCTATTACGTTAACAGTCAAATTCAGAGAATCATTTGTTAAAAACACTGTTCCACTTTGTATTAACGAATCGTTTGATATCACTAAAATAAAATTAAACCGCAATATATAAAAGGATGGAGAATTTTTCTGAAAACTTGTATTTGTGCCTCTATTTCTTGATTAAAGTCAAATTAATATTATTAATAGATATCTTATGCATGAACTTTGATGCCCCGACAGAGCGAAGTGTTATCCGGGGTCGTGACCACTTACCTCACCCCCTCCAACCTCTCAACCACATACCCGGCAACACTCCCGTAAGGAATATCCACCCCCAGCAGCGCTCCCATATCCTTCTTCCAGCTACCCTCCAGAACTGCTATCCCCTCACCCATATCCTCATGTGAATACACTCTCCCGTACAGCCCTAATTTCCTGTTGATCAACCCCAGGTCAGGCTTAACCCCCTTCCCCAGCAAAAACCACAGGTCATACAGGTCCCTCGCCATCCCCCTCACCAGCAGTGCCCGCACCTTTTCAGCAAAAATGTCACCAAGGGACATCGAACTGATAATAAACGTCTTCACATCATCGTATTCCGTATGCACCGGCACTCCGTCTTCGGCGACCTCCTCCCCCCTCAAACTAACATCTACCCTGACCAATCCTTTAGTGATATTCCTGTCATCATACAGCGGTCCCTTATAACTTATGGCAAAACCAAATCCTGACCTTGACATTCTCTTATTCTTGAGTTCTGTCTTGATACCAAAGTATTCAAGTTCCTTTGCAGCAGTTTCCAGGGCGCTGTAAGCTTCGTCTTCGTTCAGGGACGAGTTAAAATCAAGGTCTTCAGAATACCTCGGTGAACTGTACACTATCCGCAGGCATGTACCGCCCTTGAAAATAAGATCAAAGTTTCTCGAATACAGGAGACTGAGGTATGCGGCCTGGATATAGTCCCTCTCCTGGGTGAATAGCGGCACCCTGTTCTTATGTGCAAGTTTTTCAATCTGCTTTCTTGTGAGCATCCTATGTTTCCCTCCATCCCAACAGTTCCGTATCTCCCAGGTTTACGTTCACCCTCCACTTCTTATCCCAGACCCTGCTCTTTGGTCTGGCTGGGTCAAGCTTGACGTATTCACGGGAAGCGATATTCAACAGGACATCCGCATCAGTACCAAATCTTTCAAGCAGGTACCCTAATCTTGAACAAATGCTTCTGTTATTCATATCAATGGCGAACCGGAAAAGCCTGTACAGTTCGATACTGTCCTTTGCATTATAGACCGCCTTGGCAACTTCAGGTATTCCCCCTGCATTGTCCGGAAGGTCAAGACTGTCGATGATGGCCTTCTCCTCTTCGGCAATGAGGAAATCAAGGTCACCTATCCTTTCTTTCCTGTATCCGAAAAACTTATTCGGGTTCACCAGCACATATTTGAACCTGAAGCCATTGAACTCCACTTTTGCCTTTTTCCTTGTGGACGCAAGGAAGACCATGGCCGGGACCTGCTCTGTAAAACCGTAGAAGTTCAGGGCACTCCAGTAACTGACATATGAAGGATAAACGATGTGGGATGCGATAAAAAATGGATTGGAAAGCACACGCTCGGGCTCAAAGCCCAGAAGGAGGTACTTGCCCTTTTCGATGGACCTGATAAATCCTTTGTCTTCAAGCCCTGGGATATAGGTATAAGCTTTTCTGACAGGGATGTTCAGTATGGCTGCCAGGTCGCGGACTGTGAAATAATACAGTTCTTTTTCGAATAGGATTTTGATAATGTAATTCGTGGAAAGATTTACCATATATTCCATGTAATTATGTACTCGATTTACATAAATAAAAAGTTAACCCTGATGTGATGTGATGCGTGTGTAATATCATTACTCAAACCTCTCCCTTAACCTTCTCATCAACCCTGATCCCGGAAATTTCAGTCTCCGGATAATTCCCAGTCTCATCCTTCTCAGCAGACTTCACCATATCCCACACAGTCAACAGCCCAACCGAAACCCCATGCAGTGCCTCCATCTCAACCCCGGTCTTACCAACCGAACGCACCTCAACAACAGCACTCACCCTGTCATTGGCCACTTCAAAGTCCACATCTACATGGGTAATAGGTATCTGGTGGCACATGGGTATAGTATCCCAGGTGCGCTTTACAGCCTGTACAGCCGCAATTCTCGCAGTATCCAGCACGCTGCCCTTTTCAACGGTACGGCTCCTGATCGCCTCAATAGTGGCAGGTTTAAGCCTGATATATCCCGAAGCCACGGCACGCCTGGTGGACTCGGCCTTTTCGCTAATATCCACCATCCTGGCCCGGCCTTCATGTATGTGTGTAAAAATCCCATCCATGTTCAATCAATCCTTTCATTCTATACTTTCAATCGATCCTGATGTGCTTTCGCTGCTGGTAATCCTCCAGTGCAGTTGCCAGGTCTGCAGAAAGTGCCTCCGCCTCTTCCAGGTTCAGTTTCAGTACTGCCTCATCCTCGCCATGCCGCACAACCAGCCTCACAGGATTGCGTTCCAGTTCTACTAACAACTCCCTCATAATGTAACCACCTGTTCAAATCTTCATGGCAGCCGGGATCTTGTCTATCACATCGGTTGCCGTAAGCCCTAGCCCCAGTTCATCATACACCATATCGCCTGAACGCCCGCAGATGTATGCTGAGGCTGCCGCAGCTTCGATACCTGTGTATCCGGCGAAAAGCGCCCCCGTGATACCGGCCAGCACATCCCCTGTGCCGCCAACTGTCATGCCGGGATTGCCTGTGAGGTTGACCCTGTTGGCCTGGCCGTCTGATATAATATCTTCAGGGCTTTTCATCAGGGTAACGACACCGTTCTCCCGCGAGAACCTGTTGACAAGACCAATTCGCGCCTCCCGCTCAAGAGGAATATCTTCACCACTTAAATCTTTGAATTCACCTGAATGAGGTGTTATTATCATATTACAGCCATACTGTTCCAGTGGTTTTTCAAGGGCAGCCAGTGCATCGGCATCAACCACGACCTTATCACACAGCGGCAGGATATCACGCACAGCCACAGCCGTTTTATCATCCCTGCCCAGTCCCATGCCAATCACAACCACATCGTGGGCCTTTATCAGTTCTTCCAGTACAGGAATATCCTTTTGGTGCAGTCGTTTTTCAGAGAGTTTCCTTACTATCAGGTTAGGTGAAAAGGACGCAATGATCTTTGAAACGCTTTTTGGGGCTGCCACAGTTACAATATCAGCCCCGGTCCTAAGTGCAGCCATTGCCGCCAGCGCGGGTGCACCGCTGTATGCCCCGCCGCCGATCACCAGCACACGCCCGCCATCGCCTTTATGACTGTCATGACCACGCCCGGTCACCAGTTTTACGTCACCTATACCCACCACAGTTTCTGCTTCAGGTGGGATGCCGATATCCGCCACTGCAATCTCGCCCACGAACTCTTGATTGTCCACCTTTATCAAACCAGGTTTTGGCAAATAGAAAGTAGTGGTCACATCAGCATATACCGCCTTTTCGAACTGGCCGCCGTCGGGGTCCATACCTGAAGGGATATCCACAGATACTACTTTTGCTTTTGAATCGTTTATCAGGTCAATGGCAGTGTTTTCAGGCTCCCTGATGTGACCTTTGATACCAGTGCCGAACACGGCATCCACGATCACATCACATTCTGAGAAATATTCTGGTTTAAGTCCGGATACATCAGTTACTTCAATTACAGGTATACCTGTCCTTTTAAGTATGGAAAAGTTTTGGGCAGCTTGCCTAGTCTTGATCTCATCCGACTTTCCCAGGAGTAATACCGTAACCTCATAGCCAATCAGGTGCCTGGCAGCCACAAATCCGTCCCCGCCATTGTTACCGCGCCCAGCAACTACCAGTACACGCTCCCTGGCAGGAAGGTTCATAACTTCTGCCGAAACTGCAGAACCTGCATTCTCCATCAACTGAAGCGGGATCAGGCCCAGCTGCGCACAGTTAGTATCCAGTGCATCCATTTGTCTGGAAGTAATGGTCCTCATGTTTTGAAAATCCTCCACAAATCATAAAATACTATTATGTGACATATATGACATCGGACATTGTATAAAGCACTTTTTTGGTCATCCTCATTTTTTGCCACATAACAGACCAAACTTATATATTGAATTAGTATATTTCAAATAATAATTTTATTTTAAGTTAGAATATGGGACATTAACATGCATCTGATGGTCACAGAAAAACACAATACGGCAAAGAGAATAGCCTCAATCCTGGCCCCAAAAAAACCAAAACAGGTAAGGGTGAGCGGAGTTGACACATACCAGTGGGACGGCACTGTGGTAATGGGGCTTAGCGGTCATATTGTTTCAGTAGATTTTCCCAAAGAATACAATAACTGGCAAAAGGTTGAGAGCAGGGAACTGGTAAATGCCGAGATAATCACAACGTCTACCCAGAAGAAGATCGTATCGGCACTGCGTAAGCTGGGAAAGGAAGCGGACCATGTTTCAATTGCCACTGACTACGACAGGGAAGGGGAACTGATAGGCGTTGAAGCACTGCGCATAATTGAGAAGGTCAATAAAGGCATCACTGCTGATCGTATACAGTATAGTACGATCACAAAAACAGAGATAGAGGCGGCTTTTTCCAATCCTGTTACAGTAGATTTCAACCTGGCGGCAGCTGGTGAGAGCAGACAGGTCATTGACCTCATCTGGGGTGCGGCACTGACCAGGTATATTTCCATAACAGCAGGCAGGCTGGGCAACCAGTTCCTGAGCGTTGGACGTGTCCAGACCCCGACCCTTGCACTGCTGGTTGACAGGGAAAAGGAACGTATGGCCCATGTGCCAAAACCGTACTGTGAGATATTTGCAACACTGGTGGACGATATAGAGTTCCAGGCAAAGCACAAGGCCGGACGTATATGGGATAAAGATGAGGGGCGAAAGATATTCGATAAACTGGGCGATACGGCCATTGTCATAAAACTGAAAAAGAATGAGAAAACAGACAGTCCTCCCACACCCTTTAATACAACGGAATTTATCAGGGCGGCCAGCAGTATTGGTTTTACTGCATCCAATGCCATGAGGATAGCAGAGAACCTGTATATGGAGGGTTTTATATCCTATCCCAGGACCGACAACACAGTTTATCCTGCAAGTATTGACCTGCAGGAGCTGATACAGGTTATTGGCAAGGGGCCGTTCAGGCAATATGCTGAACACCTGCTGAAATTACCTGATTTAAAACCCACAAGGGGAAAAAAAGAGACAACAGACCATCCCCCTATCATTCCCGCATCCTATGTGGAGAAGTCCAGGCTGAAGGATGATGAATGGAGGGTATATGAACTGGTGGTACGCCGTTTTTTTGCCACATTTGCCGGGCCTGCAAAGTGGGCCGTTATCCAGGCAGGGTTCGACATTTCAGGTGAGGAGTTCAAAGCCAGGGGGGCCAGCCTGCTGGAAGAGGGGTGGCGCTGGTATTACCCGTACAATAAACCAGAGGACATGATACTGCCTGACCTGCAGGTAGAGCAAATCCTCGTGGTCAAGGATAAAGAGTTCCTGGAAAAAGAGACTAAACCACCTTCGAGATACGGGCAGGGCAGGCTCATAAAGGTTATGGAAGATCTTGGACTTGGCACCAAGTCCACCAGGCATGAGATCATATCCAAGCTCTATGCCAGGGCATACGTCCACGGCAACCCACTGCAGCCCACCAAGATTGCCATAGGGGTTATCGAATCACTGGAAAAATATGCTGATACTATTACCAAACCAGACATGACTGCCACCCTTGAAAATGATATGGACCTGATAGCCGAGGGCTCCAAAATAGAGAAAGATGTGGAAGATGAATCCAGGAAGATGCTCGATGCTGTCTTTGATGAACTGGTCAATAACCAGGAAAAGATCACCGAGAGCCTGCGTACAAGTATGAGGGAAGACAAGATCATTGGCACATGCGAGAAATGTGCCAGTAAACTGATCATCAGGCGGTCCAAAAGAGGCGGGCGGTTCATCGGGTGTACCGGGTATCCGGATTGTGATTTCTCGCTACCGCTACCTAAAAGCGGCCAGATTGTGGTCACTGATAAAGTGTGTGAGCAGCATGAAATGAACCTTATCAAACTAATTACCAAGGGCAAGCGGCCATGGGACCTGGGCTGTCCATATTGCAACTATCTGGAATGGCAAAAAAGCCTTAAGGATGACGAAAAGAAAACTGAGAAAAATAAGTAATATGATTAAACGCCTGGGCAGCGGCAGTCCTGTGCGCCTGTTCGTCGGGGGGCTGCATGGTGATGAATGGGAAACCACCACTTCACTGCTGGAAGGGTTGACCCAACCCCTGACCGGAACGTTGCTTGTTATGTCCAAAGTGTCTGGAAATGAGTACCTCAGCACACTGGATGGGGATTATTATACTCAATATGCTCCTCATTTGCTGGAGGCCATAAAGGAGCATCATCCCAATATCTATCTGGAATTTCATTCCTATTCGAAGGATAACTATTCAATACTGACAGGTGACGGCAGGTTAGAACGACACGGCGTACCTGCATATATCGAGATCGAGGCGGGTGTGTTAATGGGTTCGGTATCACCCCATATCAGGCGGGATTATTTCAGCCCGTACGACCTGTGCGTATCCTTTGAGATGCCGAAAAGGGCGTCAGGGCAAACCCTGGAAGTGATCGGCCGGTTGCTTGACCTTGTGAAGGAATGCAGGGACAGGGATGCTTTTGTCAGTTACATGAAGGCACACTACCCTGAGCAGACCGCGGTGGCTGTCAGGAACTATCTCATGTTCTACGGAGATTTGTATTAAGCAAAATACGTATCTTTCAGAAAGCATGATGTTTTGACTGGATTTACAGAATGTTGACGTTGTGGTATATCCTGTCGATCCTGTTCATCTGCAGTTCTAAACTCGCACGAATCCACAAGGCTGGCTGCCACCCTGCCGCCCTGGCGGGCTGCGGTGGCAGGGTAAAGTGCAGATGGCGGGGCAGCGGGATGATTTGTTAGTTGGTGCCGCCGGGGATGCTTGCAGGAACAGGTTTTTCAAGAGACTGTGGGCATGGCAGGGTGTTGTTTGAAATAAGTTAGGTTATACTATTTGGTATAACTATATATGCCATAAATCACAATATCTTATTTGATCAGAATGTGCCACGCAACTGTTGAGCTGAAAAAATGGGGGAATTCCCTGGGAATTATCATCCCCAAGGATAAGGTGGATGAGCTGGGCTTATCAGAGCATGATATCATTGGACTGGATATTGTTAAAAAGGAAAAGATATCTGGGTTTGGAATTGCTGA
>DUIM01000120.1 GCA_013330355.1 Methanosarcinales archaeon | reverse complement strand
AACTTGAGAACCAGACCATTTCTATCAGGGAACTGCTAACCCACATCGGCAGCCGGGTGGAGGATAAAGATTCCATATTGAAAAGCGCTTTCGATGCCGGCATTCCCATCTACTGTCCTGCAGTTCAGGACTCAATTGTGGGACTGCAGGCCTGGTTGTTCAAGCAGGCAGGGAAACTGGTAGTGGATGCTTTTGCTGATATGCGTGAGTTCATGGATATCTGCTACAAGGCAGAGCGCTCCGGTGCGGTGCTGATAGGCGGCGGCGTGCCAAAGAACTATATCCTGCAGAGTATGCTGGTCACACCAAAGGATTTTGATTATGCCATCCAGCTGACCACGGACCGGCCGGACCCGGGTGGACTTAGCGGTGCCACACTGGATGAAGCCCGGTCATGGGGCAAGGTTGGCGAGGATGCAAAGGCTATGACCGTGTACGGTGATGCCACCATCACGCTGCCCATTATGGTGGCTGCCGCCATGAGCAGGCTTGGAAAAAAAGGAGAGGGAGGAAGAGAGTGACTTTATAATTTATTCTGGATAAATGGATCATTACAAAAAAAAGATTAACCGCAGAGGACACAGAGGTTCGCAGAGGGTCGTTATTTTACTCTGCGTCCCTCCGCGCTCTCTGCGGTTTTTTGAATCGTCCCAGGAAATAATAAAAAGTCTCTGAAGAGGAGGAGTAACATGAAAAAGGATACACGATTGATCCTGGCAATGGATGTAACGGACAGGGATGCCGCCCTGGACATTGCAGAGAAAACTTCCGCCTACCTGGATGCTGTAAAGGTGGGGTACCCGCTGGTACTTGCGGCAGGTGTCGATATAATAAGCGAAATGGCCAGGTTTGCTCCGGTAATTGCCGATTTTAAGGTGGCTGACATTCCCAATACCGACCGACTGATACTGCAGCAGGCTTACCGGGCAGGGGCTGCGGCAGTGATAGTGCATGCTTTCACGGGCCGGGACAGTCTTGAAGCGTGCGTGGCCGAAGCTGGAAAGTGGAGAAGGGATGTATTTGCAGTAACCGAAATGAGCCATCCGGGTGCGACTGATTTCATGGCAGGCCCGGCCGAGGATATGGCAAGAATGGCTGCTGATTGTGGTGTTACCGGTGTGGTGGCACCGGCGACCCGGCCAGGGCGCGTGAAGCAGATACGGAATATTGTGGGTGAACTTACTATCATCTCGCCAGGTGTGGGTACGCAGGGCGGCAGTGCCGGTGATACTATCCGGGCCGGGGCTGATTATGTGATTGTGGGCAGGAGTATCTACCAGTCAGACGACCCGGAGGCGGGCGCAAAGCAGATGGCGGATGAGATATCATCTGTGCTGTAAGCGTTCTTTAAGAACATGTGTCAATGATGAAAAAAACCTTTACTGAATAGATGAAGAACCCTATGAGTACTGAGACACATGAAACTACGGTTTCACTAAAATATATTTTGTCAATCTGCTAAACTCCCAGATGACAGAAAGGTTCCTCCCCGGTGCTGGAGCCATATCCAATAACAGGGCACCCTGATGCTGCAAGGATGGATAAGAAAATCCTCCCTTCAATTAGATTAACTTACAAGGACCCTGGCGCAGAAAGGTTAAAACATATTATGTTCTATTCGGGGACTGTAATGAAACTGTCTGAATTTGATTACCAGCTGCCAAAGGAGATGATCGCCCAGAACCCTGTCGAACCCAGGGACTCATCCAGGTTGATGGTACTGGATGGAAAGAGCATAGAACACATGAAATTTGGCGACCTGCCAGGGCTCCTGCGTCCGGGCGACCTGCTGGTAATGAACAACAGCAGGGTAATACCTGCCAGGATCTATGGGACAAAGGATACAGGAGGCAAATTAGAGGTACTGCTGGTCAGGCGCCTGGAAGATAAATATTATGAATGCCTGGTCAGGGGTAAAATAAAGCCCGGCAGCGATATTCAATTTTGCAGTGCGGTTACCGGCACGGTAAATGGTACGGTAAAGGACACGGTAAAATGTACAGTAAAGGGCACGGTAATTGAGCAAATCGATACACACACCGGGTACCGTTACAATATCAGGTTCCAGTGCGATGGTGCATTTGAATCTCACCTGGAGAATATAGGTGCCATGCCTGTTCCGCCCTATATTAAAGAACAACTTGAGGATAATGAGCGGTACCAGACCATATATTCCAGGCATGAGGGTTCCATAGCCGCACCCACCGCAGGGCTGCACTTCACATCCGGGATGTTGGCCCGACTTGAGGAGATGGGAGTGAGGCTGGTCTTCATCACCCTGCATGTAGGTGTGGGTACGTTCATGCCTGTGCGTTGTGAGGATGTGGAAGAACATATCATGGAGCCCGAGTACTATATCATAGATCGGGAAGCTGCCGATGCCATCAATAGAACCATATTGCAGGAAGGAAGAATTATTGTTGTAGGCACTACTTCGGTGCGCTCCCTTGAAAGTGCAGCATGGGAGGATGGAAGTATTTTGCCATCAGAGGGGTGGAGTAATTCGTTTATCTATCCTCCTTATAAATTCAATACGCCCATAGCCGGTCTTATCACAAATTTCCACCTGCCCGGATCCACACTATTAATGCTGGTGAGTGCCTATGCAGGCAAGGATACAATTATGAATGCATACCAAGAGGCCATCGATACCGGATACAGGTTCTACAGTTTTGGTGATGCTATGTTTTTGTTAAACAATAACGAGGGTAAACATGTTTGAGGTAGTTCACCAGGATACGCCCTCAGGTGCAAGGCTGGGAAGACTTACAACCACCCACCAGGTCGTGGATACCCCCGCTTTCATGCCGGTTGCCACCAAGGCAACTGTCAAGACGCTGACCCCAACCGAAGTAAGGGATGCGGGCACCCAGGCCATTATCAGCAATGCTTTCCACCTGCACCTGGGCCTTGGTCATGAACTAATACAGGAAGCGGGTGGAATGCATAGGTTCATGGGATGGGACGGTGCCATATTCACTGACAGTGGTGGGTTCCAGATATTGCGCAAGGAGTTCAAGTTTAAACTGAACAACCATGGCATCAATTATATGAATTCCAGGGACGGCAAGCGATACATGTACACACCAGAACTGTGCATGGAAATACAGGGTGCCCTGGGTTCTGATGTGGCTATGGTGCTGGATGACTGCCCACCCTGGGGCAGCAATCGTGATGAGATACGGGATTCGGTCTGCCGGACAGTGGACTGGGCACAGCGAAGTATTGATTCAAGGTGCAATGATAAACAGATGGTATTTGCCATACTACAGGGCGGGACCTTGCCTGATATGAGGAAAGCTTGTGCTGAGCGACTGGTTGGGATGGAGTTCGATGGTTACGGCATTGGGGGACTGAGTATAGGCGAGCCAAAAGAGGTCATGCATGAAACCATCCGGTTGAACCTACCAATGATACCCAAGGACAAGCCTAGGTACTTAATGGGTGTGGGCTCACCTGTGGAACTGCTGGATTCCATATACCTTGGCGTGGATATATTTGATAGTGCCTTTCCCACACGGAACGCCCGGCACCAGAGTGCCATGACCAGGCACGGGCAGATAGACCTTCGACGAGCAGCGCTTGCGGATGACTTCAGGCCCATAGATGAAGAATGCAAATGCTACACTTGCAGGCACTTTTCCAGGTCGTACATCTACCATCTGTTCAAGGAATCGGAAATGCTTGCTATGCGACTGGCATCGATACATAATGTGCATTTCCTGCAGGACATGATGGCGGGGGCCAGAGGAGCTATTTCAGAAGATAGGTTTGGTGAGTTCAGGGACGATTTCAAGCTCAGGTATTCAGGCTCGGGTAATGCTGACTAAGTTTTCCGGAGAGTTATTCTGAATATTGTGTTTGGTATAACCTTTATGTTCAATTTCATAATGTGTGATATTTCATATTTTATTTAGAAAATAATAAAAAGTCTCACATTTGTCCGGGGTATACCGATCTGTGACTCTACCCAGATGTGGTACCCAACTCGCCTCTACCCCAAATACCGCTCCAGTTCCCCCACCCTCAGCAGCACCGGAACACCCCAACCCGTCTTCCTCAAATCACTGCTCACCCTGTTAAAGAGATGCAGATCAATTGACACTCCTTTAAGAGCATCAGGTCGGGAAAAGACATCAAGGGTGCTGGTGTAAATTAACTACATTTGATACTATATTTCATCCGTAATGAAATATATTGCTGTAAATTAATCATTTAAAATGAAAATATATATAAACGAATAATACCATGTATACCTTAATGGACTCAAGGATTTTAAAAGAACTAATCATAGAACAAAAAAAAGAGTTCGAATATGATGATAAATTTGTAAAAAGAACTGCACTGGACAGTATAGCCAACTACCTGGAATTACCTCACATATTGATAATATCAGGACTTCGAAGATCCGGGAAAAGCACATTGCTCAAGGAGATAAATAAATACTTCTTCAGCAACGAAACAGTTTATTATTTCAATTTTGAAGATGAACGCCTGATAGGTTTCACTGCATCAGATTTCAACCTACTCTATGAAACCTTTATTGAACTGACCGGCAAGAGCAGGATATTTCTCTTTGATGAAATCCAGAATGTGGAAAACTGGGAATTGTTTGTCAGAAGGATGTATGACAGGGGATTTAAATTCATAATAACAGGTTCGAATTCATCAATGCTGAGCAAAGAGCTGGGAACAAGGCTTACTGGCCGCTATATTGGGATTGAGTTATTCCCATTCTCATTCAAGGAGTTCCTCTTGTTAAAAAACATAAGTGTTCCTGAATTCCTGCTAACTGAAGACAGGGCATCAATAAAGGGACATTTCAATGAATATCTGCAGTGTGGCGGCATACCTGAATACTTGATATACAAAAATGACCTGATACTGAAGACGCTGTATGAGAACATACTGTACAAAGATGTTTTTGCAAGATACAGGCTTAGTGCTGAAAAGGTTCTCAAAGAACTGTCCTTTTATCTTTTTTCAAATTACGGGGGTGAAATCAGCTACAATAAATTGCGGACTATGTTGAATGTAAGCATCAATACTGTGAAAAGTTACATCGGCTACCTTGAAAATTCGTATCTTGTGTTTACCGTTCCAAGATATGACTATTCTGTCAAAAAGCAGATATCTTCACACAAAAAAGTGTACGTCATTGACACGTCCTTGATAAATCTCATATCATTTAAATTTTCAAGAGATTACGGCAGACTTCTTGAGAATCTGGTCTTTATCGAACTTAAGAGAAATAACAGGGACATATATTACCATAAAGACAGGCATGAATGCGATTTCTTAGTTTTTGAAAATAACAGGATAACAAATGCGATACAAGTAACTGCCAGCCTGAATGGCAATAGTGACAGAGAATATAAGGGATTGTACGAAGCATTGACCAGATATGGTCTTGATGAGGGTTTGGTCTTGACAGCAGATGAAGAATTTGAAGATACTTTCAAGAACAAGAAAATCGTGGTAATGCCTGTGTGGAAGTGGCTACTGCAATGACATATGTGGTTATATTTCCAAAATTGTCATAAATCATGGTGCATGATTGCTAAATTACTTATAAATCCTGGCAAGTAATTGCTGAACCTGCCCCTGAATATTCGGTCGTGTCCTAGATTAC
>DUIM01000044.1:2106-3948 GCA_013330355.1 Methanosarcinales archaeon | reverse complement strand
ACAGGATAAAAATGGCTGCAAGGGTAGTAGTGGTCATTGTAAGCCCGGTCTTCATCGCGCCCTTTATTTTATCCTCCAGCTTGCCACTTCTTTTAAGCAGCCTGGTTGTCAGCAGGATGTCGCTGTCAATGGAATAACCTATAAGCATAAGCAGTGCCGCCACAGTGCCCAGTGACAGGGCAATGCCGAACAGGTTCATCAATGTGGCTGCTATGACGATATCGGAAAATGCGGACAGTACGACCGCACCTGAAGGTACCGCTGACCTGAATATGATAAAAACCAGCACAGCCATTCCAAGGAATGCATATATGACAGCCTTAACGGCACTCAATTGTAGGTCCTGGCCGTATTCCGCACTCATCTGGCGCAGTGATATCTCACTACCATAATTAGAGGTCAGGTACTTGTTCAGTTTCATCTGTGCAGCCTCGTCCATGGGAGCGAACTGGAGCATAACCCAACCGCCGCCAGCATCCCGTGCGCTTATTGGCGGCGTATCCGGAAATTGCGAAGTGAACTGCTGCTGCACTTCTTCAAAGGACAACGGGGACTCTACAGAAACTATAGTACCACCTGTAAATTCGACACCCAGTTCCACCGGAGCGCCTGTAGAAATACATGACCAGCCCAGGAAAATAAGAGATAGTAATAAGAAGATAAGCGGGATGATGATCATCTGTGTTGTTGATACTTTCTTTAGATAAGAGTCAATATATTGTTCTACGTTGATATTCTTCATTAACAACACCATGTATGATAGATTATAGTAATAATAAATTGCAATAATAATAAATTCAATGCCTTGATTAGCAGCCGATAATGATATAACACAACCTATTTACCTTTTACTCTCATTAGCATGTAAAAAATGCAGGAAAAAAACATGGATAAAAGACCTACAGTTGATGAGTATTTTATGGAGATAGCTGTGGTGGTTGCCAAGCGTTCCACATGCCTGAGAAACCATGTAGGAGCCGTAATTGTACGGGATAAGCGCATCCTTTCAACAGGATATAACGGTGCGCCAAGGAACCTTGAACACTGTATTGATATCGGGTGCATGCGTGAGGCGCAGAATATTGCTTCAGGTACCAGGCATGAAATGTGCAGGGCAGTACATGCAGAACAAAACGCCATCATCCAGTCAGCACTTCACGGCGTAAGTATTGAAGATGCCACCCTTTATTGTACCCACCAGCCATGTGTATTATGTGCAAAGATGATAATCAATTCAAAGATAAAGAAGGTTGTTTTTGCTAATAATTATCCTGACACCGAAGCACTCAGGTTCTTTAAAAGTGCAGGCGTGGAAGTAAAAAATTTTAAATCAGGACCCGAATGATACCAGAATAAACCAGGAGATCACATGGACGATATTGATATAAAATTATTGAAGAACACACAAGACGGAATTCCACTTGTTCCCGAGCCTTTCAATGAAGTCGCCGCACAACTGGGCATTTCTGTGGATGATGTGATACACAGGATAGAGCACATGCAGCGTGAAGGTGTCATCAGGCGCTTTGGCGCATCCATAGGACACAGGGTGATAGGTATTACTGCAAACGCCATGTGTACATGGAATGTACCAGATGACCGTGTAGAGGATGTAGGTGCTATTATGGCAGGTTTTACAGAGGTTACCCACTGTTACCAGAGGCCCAGGAGACCGGGCTGGCCGTATAACCTGTTCACAATGGTACATGCATATACACAGGAGGAGTGCAAAAAAGTAGCCAGCCAGATATCCAGGGCCACAAGTATTGATGATTATAATATATTGTTCAGTGAAAAAGAATTCAAGAAAACCGGTGTAAGGCTTTGAATGATAACATACCC
>DUIM01000044.1:0-1762 GCA_013330355.1 Methanosarcinales archaeon | reverse complement strand
CCCCTGTTAATAGATATGAATGACAGGAAGGTGGTGATATTCGGTGGCGGACAGGTAGGTGAAAGAAAAGCAGCACTGTTTTCCAGGTATGCACCCACTACTGTTATCAGCCGCAGTTTCACTCCTGCTCTTCAGGAACTGGGACGGCAAGGCGTCTGCCTGGTCAATACCGGCACAGACCTGTCTGATGATGAGATCATTGAGTATGTAAAGGATGTGTTTTTAGTAATACCCACAACAAGCGACCTGGAGCTTAACAGAAAAATACGGGATATCGCACACAATAACGGGTGCCTGGTAAATTCGGTTGACGGACCGGAAGACATTGTGGTGCCGTCCATTATCGAGAGAGGTGATATTATCCTTGCGATCTCCACCGGTGGTGCCAGTCCTGCTCTTTCCAGATATATGAGGCAAAAGATAGAACTGGCTATCGGGCCGCATTTTGAGGATATGGCCAGGCTTTTGGGCGAGATCAGGCCGGTATTGAAAAAAGAGGTAGGGTCCCAGGCTGACCGTTCCAAAATATTATGGGCCATACTGGAAGATGAGGATGTGTGGAAGGCACTGGCAGAGTCTTATGAAATGGCTTTTGATATTGCCTTAAAACATATAACTAATGAAGTTAATTAGTTCAACTTATAAAACAGAGCAAACAGGAGAGTTTGATGACAGAGATTTCCAGCATGCTGATCACCCATGTAAAAGCCGGTGTGGAAGACATAGAGAAGCTTCATGCATGGCATGGCAGTGTGGATAAAATAGTTAAGATGCTGTATGCCGTTGAACAGGTGGAAGAGTGCTGTGTACTTATGACCTGTAACAGGGTGGAGATATATGTGGTCTCACCCAAGGGAAGTAAGGTTTTATTCCATTTTGCTAAAAAGATGAATGTACCTGAGAGGATCGTGGATTTCTATGACCATGAGGAATCCATGCGTCACCTGATGCGGGTGACATCCGGACTGGAGTCAATGATCGTGGGAGAGGACCAGATACTGGGCCAGGTAAAGGACCTGTACAATATTGCCAATAATTCAGGAACTACCGGGAAGATGATCGATACGGTCTTTGGCAAAGCCATACATGTTGGAAAACGGGTCCGCAATGAAACGGCCATCAATAAGGGTTCTGTTTCCATTGGTTCTGCTGCTGTGGAACTGGCAGAGGATGAGCTTGGGAGCCTTGAAGAAAAGTCCATTATGGTGATCGGTGCCGGTGAAATGGGTACGCTTGTTGCCAGGGCGCTGGCTAATAGGAACCTTAGTGCCATATATGTGGCCAACCGCACTTATGAGAAGGCAGAAAAACTTGCAGACGAGCTGGACGGGACTGCTATTAAGTACGAGGAAATGAGGGATTATATAAAACAGTCGGATGTGGTTATCAGTGCCACTGCCGCTCCGCATCTTGTGGTTACCAGGGACATGATCGAAAATGCCATGTCAGAGCGTAATGAGGATATCCTGCTTGTCGATATTGCAAATCCCAGGGATATTGAGGAGGCAACTGGTGAGGTCGGGGGTGTCAGGCTTTTTAATATTGATAGTTTGAAGAGTATCAGCGAAAGGAACCTTGCAAGGCGTAAGAGTGAGGTCCCGAAAGTGAAAACTATCATTGAAGAAGAACTGGAACTGCTAAAAAAGCAGTATAAACGCCAGAACGCTGACAGGGTCATATCAGACCTGTACAGTACAGTGGATAAGATCCGGTGCCATGAACGGGATGTGGCTATTAACAAGTTGAAAGCAAAACACACTAT
>DUIM01000162.1 GCA_013330355.1 Methanosarcinales archaeon | reverse complement strand
TCCGGTGGCATTAGCCTGCATCGATTAACCGGTCGTGATGTAACGCAAAAAAAATCATAAATGTGATATAGGACAAACCTGTTTTAATACCCTAATGGCAAAAAAGCGAAAAGCAAAACCTGAACCAGGCCAGTCTAAAAAGGAAGCAAGGCGCCGGCAGGCAGAGGCAAATAAGAAGGCAGCCAATGCAAAAATACTGATCGCTCTTGGCTCGGCTGTAATCTTTATCGCATTGTTATGGGCTGTTTTTGGCAATACTACCACACTGCATGAATGGGATGTGGACAAAGATGGTATTATGTCTTATCCCACCGATCGTGGAATCCCGGTTTATGATTCTATGACCGTTGAAGATACTGGATATTTCCTCGATTATATCAATTATTCCAGCAGGGATGCTGTTATAAGTGCCCTGCTGCGTATCCCCGACAGCAGCCATCCGGTCCCGGGTATCCTTATATTACCAGGGGCCACTGTATCAAAAGAGGGCGAGCAGGGGCTGTTAGCCGAACTGGCAGGCATGGGATATGCTTCCATGGTCATTGACCAGCGCAACTTAGGGGGAGTGGACTTCAAGCTTGACGGCGACCTGTTCCAGGCCGGGCAGGAACCTGCCCAGCATAAGATGGTCTTTGATGCCCTGAAAGCTGTTGATGTGATGCGCCAGTACCCTGGTATTGACCCTGACAACATTGCTATTATCGGCATCAGTAACGGTGGAAGGTTCGCCATCATTGCTGCGGCCATAGACCCGTCCATAAGCGGAGTGGTAGGTATCAGTACCAGCGGGTATGATATTGAATCCCTTATTGCAAATGATTCTGGCCGAATCACAGAAAATCAGACCAGGTTCCTGCGTTCTATTGACCCGGATACTTATCTGGACTGGCTGCCGCCTCGCAAGCTCGTGATGATGCATATGGGCAACGATTCCATCATCCCTATAGACCTGGCACAGGCCACTTACAATAAAGCTGGTGAGCCAAAGGTGTTCTATCCTGTGGAAGGTAGCGGGCATGGGTACAATGATGCTATGAGGGAAATGCTGGAAGCTGAGCTGGGATTGATGTTAAGTTAGTGGAATGAAACTTTTAGGCTTATCGCTAATTCAGGGGTACTGTCCGGAATTACAATACTTAACCTGTGATGAATAACATATCCAGTATTTGTGATTATTAGAGACCGTAACATTACATGTTGGTATTATCAAACTAATCGCAGATGAATGCCGATAAACGGGGATAAGCTGCCTGAAAATCTGCGTTCATTTGTGTTTATATGTGGTTTAATTAGATTCACCAACACGAATTGTAACGGTTTCGATTATTATGGCTCGTCCACGAGGAGAAGTTAATGTTGTATGCCAGAATGAGCAATGCCGGTTTTACTTAGAAGAAAGGAGTAAAGACACAATGAAGCTCCCCACATAGTTTCTTATATAATGCTTTATAAGTAAGATATTAATGCATAGAAAATATTACAACGTATTGGTAACCGGCAATGTGCAGGATATTGGATTTCGTAAATTCGTTGAAAGTACGGCAAATTCATATCATGTGACAGGATATGTATTCAATTATCAAAAAGACAGTGTGAAAATGCTGTGCGCAGGTCAGGTCGAATTATTAAACACGTTTTTTGATGCAGTACAGACACGACCGCCGCAGGGCACCAACATCGAACAGTTTATAAAAACTGAAATTCCAATCCCGGAGGACATTGATCTGAACGTTCCCGATCAATTTTATAATGTATAGAGGCTGTCCAACAATTACTATTAGTATGAATTCTCTTGCTTACTTTTCGATTTAAGGCCATAATTCATCTTCCTTTTCTTCAGATTTTAAATTACTAGACAGCCTGTATAGAGAAAAATGGGAATCTGTATCCTATACTATAGGTAAACTCCCATAGGGTGATTTTTTAATTTATTCTGGAAAGATCATACTTGCATATATAGTTTGAGAAATATTGAGACCGTAACATTACATGTTGGTATAATCAAACTAACCGCAAATGAATACCGATAAACGCGGATACGCTGCCTGAAAATCTGCGTTCATCTGTGTATATCTGTAGTTTAATTAGATTTACCAACACGAATTATAACGGTCTCGAAATATTTAAGTGGCGACCAGGAAATAATGAAAAATCTCCAGAATTCCTCCCATGGTTTCTTATATAATGCACCTTAAGTACGATGCATGCATGATAAATATTTCAATATATCTGTAATAGGTAATGTGCAGGATATTGGATTTCGTAAATTCGTTGAAAGTACGGCAAATTCATATCATGTGACAGGATATGTATTCAATGATCAAAACGGCAGCGTGAAAATGCTGTGTGCAGGTCAGGTCGAATTATTAAACACGTTTTTTGATGCAGTACAGACACGACCGCCGCAGGGCACCAGCATCGAACAGTTTATAAAAACTGAAATACCAATCCCGGAGGACATTGATCTAAACGTTCCCGATCAATTTTTAAAACTTGGAACAGATGAACTGGCTGATATTGGTAGAAAACTTGATACAGGCATTGGGCTACTGAAAACACTTCCACAGATCGAAGAAAGTGTGAGCGCATTACCAGAGATCAAAACAGGGATTGATACACTAAATTCGAAGTTTGATGATTTCAGAACTGACCAGCGGGAACACAACAAACGCATGGATGAACACAACAAACGTATGGAAGAAAGAAAGAAACGTATGGATGAACACAACAAACGCATGGAAGAACACAATGAACGTATGGAAGAAAGAAACAAACGTATGGATGAACACAACAAACGCATGGAAGAACACAACGAACAGCTCACCCAGATACTGCAAAAACTTGCTGAAAAATAGATTTGTCCCAAAAAGATCCGCATCCAGGCACGTTCTCAACCTGTTACCCCCTTTGATTTGTCCCCGAGTTACTGAACCGTCACTCAGAACGTAAATTATTATTTCAATGTCCAAATATGGTCCGTAAGTTTATGAACCATAGCTGGTGTCCTTTGCAAACATTTTTTGTACCAACAATTGACAATTTGGAGTGCAACCATTCCAGCGTACAGGTAGAACACCATTAAAAATTGTCAATTGATCAAGGACATCACCAATAATCCTATATAACTATAACCTTTCCACAAGATACTTTATCATTCCATATTTTAACATACTCCGAGGGGTCTGCGGTAGGGAACGTATCTATCAGGCAAACATCACAATCCTCCACCACATCAGCAAGTCGCCTGATATCACCGAAATAAACCTCTGCCGTGGTGTTACTGCCCCGGATCGCCTTTGCCACTAGTACCGGTTCATCCCCGATAAGTGGCATATCGCCAATAGGGATCAAACGTTCAACTTCCACATCCAGCAGCCCTTTATTAACTTCAAGGTTCAGCAGTACATTCTCAATAGCCGGGCGCCAGGCATCGTTCAGTATCACCTTATTAGCACCCATCAGCACCGACATAAGACCCAGAGTACCGGGACCGCACATGCCGTCCACTACCACCCTGCCAGCCAGGCGCCCCTCCAGGTCCAGCTTCCCGAGCACATTCATCTTGTGTCCGCTTTCCCGCGGGAACTCGATATGTATCCTGCTCTGGTTCTTATAGATAACCAGTTCCCCCAGTGCGCTCAGTGCCACATCACACCTCATATCACAGCCTGCCAGCAATGTATATTCATGTGGCCGGGAATCAGGATCAAGTATCCCCACACTTTTGGCCTGGTCACCCACCCTGAGCACAACCCCCTTGACCTCAGGCACCCCGTCCACAATATCTTCTGCAGTATCCGGGCGCACATTATCTGCTATAAGTACCAGGGTTCCCTTTCCCAGTCTGGGCGGATACATAATGGGAAAACCACAGGAGATCAGAGGTGTCCCGGCCAGTGCCAGTCCTGCATCCTCTTCCCTGTCCCCGTGTTCAAGCATAACAGCCAGCACATGAGCCATCACCACATCCAGGGGACGGCGCCTGCATGAGCTGCACAACAACGTATTTTCATCAACAGTTTCCCCGTGCAGCAAAGCCGCCAGTGGGACCTGCTTATCCCATCCGGGTTCAGGCGGACATCCAGGGCAGGCCATATACATCTGGTAAATCGAATCGAGCACATCTTCAGCCGGCCTTATACAGTCAGGACCGCCGCAGGCGGGGCACATTATCATGGTATCAACCTTTGGTTGCAGGTAATTAAACCTTATCCCCGAACTGCTGGAATCCCCTGGGCTCCACATCTTCAATGTGCCCGTCATGCTCAATAGTTATCCCTCTGGTGGTAACCTCACCTATCACTGTGAATTGAGCAACTTTCCCTGCCTTTTCAAGGCACTCAGTATTGAGGGTGAACAATAGCTCAAAATCGCCGCCAGTGTATAGACTCCATCCAAAAATCTTATCCTCAACTACGTTATCCTCAATGCCCTTATCCCGAACAGGAGCCATATCACGCACAGACCTGTGTACGGGTATATCACTTGCCCTGATATGGAATCCCACACCGCTGGCAGCGGCAAGGTCGTGCAGGGATAATGCCAGCCCGTCGCTGATATCCATCATAGAGGTCAGGCAGAGCGAACCTGCCAATGCCATACCTTCTGCTATCCTGGGCACGGGCATGTAGAATTTTTCCAGTACTTCCGGGCCAACATACCTTCCCTCCTGCAATGCCTCAAGTGCGGCCCCGGCAGTGCCCGTCTCACCAGTCACACAGACCAGATCACCGGGCTTGGCCCCCTTTCTCGTAATCAGTTGTCCTGCATCCACCACCCCAAGCGCAGACCCCACTATAGTAAGTTCATCGTGCCGGTCAACGTCCCCGCCAATAATTTTTGTACCATATCTGCGGGCACAGGCACTCATCCCACTCACCAGTTCCTTAACAAAATCTACTTCCATATCCAATGGCAGTCCCAGTGCTGTCATAATTCCTACCGGCCTGGCCCCCATGGCCGCAATGTCACTCAGGTTTACTGCGATGCTCATCCATCCCATCTGGTATGGCGTCATGCCTGAAGGAAAATCAGCCTTCCTGTGGAGCATATCAGTTGTAGCTACCAGTAGTCCGGATACACCCATATCAATGACTGCACAGTCATCATTTCCCGGTCCTACTACCAGACGGCAGATCGACCCTTTTTTTGATTCGGATTCAAGCAATTCGGTGATGATTGAAATAATTTTCCGTTCACTGAATTTATTTATTCCAGTCATAATAATATATTATTTCAGAGAATACATCGAAATATTCATAACATATTGAAGAATCTTATTATTAATAATTGTATAAAATATTTTAGTGGAGGGATATATAACAATTGGGAAAAGTGCACAGTCCCCTGCCACGATGAAACCTGGCACTGATATCTACTTTGCGACAACCCGAATGGAAGATATTTCAAAAAAGATCAACAAATTAATTTGATCTTTTCTAAAGTTCCTCCAATTGCTCCAAAGCTTCAACAATATCCTCTGCCTTGACTGTGGTTCTCTTGGCATGGATTGCCAGCCTGTTGGCCCTGGTTGCTATTTCAATGCCATATTCTTCCAGGTGTTTTCCCAGTTCTTCACTAGCTGTGGCACTGACCCTGTTTGCACCTGCTGCCCTGATTACACGTTCAACTGCTGCTGTTGGTAAGAGTTTGTCTTTCATATTGTAGTTTCTCCTTAAATATAATATTAAACCATGGGTAAAATATGATTCTACCATATAGATACGCCTATTTAAAAATTATGTTTTGATTTTACAGACAAACCAATCAAAATACCTTAAATTTAGCTTCATATCACTGTACCGACAATAAAAGCAATTAAAGCCACGAACATGGCCATCTTTAGCAATTTTGAAGCTTTTTTTGCATTATCCCTCAATAGAATCTCATTAATTGAAACCAAAAAAAGTATATCTGCCACAAAGATCACAGCCATGTAAGATGTACCGAATGCATTGTTCACATTATAGATCAAGGGCAACGGGCTAAGTACAATTCCTGTTATTCCCAGTACAGCTGCCAGACGTGAAGCTTTCATCTTACCTATAACAATAGGAAGTGTCCTGGCTCCTGCCCTGCTGTCCCCTTCAATATCCTGTATATCTTTCACGATCTCCCTGGCCATAGTAGCCAGGGCCGCTAGCAGGAACAGTATCATTGTCGACTGGATGCCTGTGCCGTTAAATATTTCCAGTGCACCCCCGAACAGGAAGGTAGAACCTGTGAGATATCCCACGACAACATTACCTGCCAGTGCCATGCGCTTTAGGGTACTGGCATACAGGAACAGCAGTAAAGAATTGAATCCGGCCAGTAACAGGCATACAGGTCCCAGCCAGTATGACAGTACGACACCGGTCCCGAAAAGGAGCACTGAAAAATACAATGCTGTCTTCCTGTTCACCCTGCCTGATGGGATAGGGCGCTTTGGGCGGTTTATCCTGTCGATCCCGTGGTCAAAATAATCATTTACTGCATTGCCTGCTCCTGTGATCAGGAACACAACAGAAAAAACAAGTACAGGCTTATATTCAAGTTGTACCTGCATGGAATCAGGCAATGCCAGGAATGCTATCAGTGTGCCGACAAGGGCCGCCATACCTGCCATGGCACAATTGGCCCACCTGATCAGCTCAAAAAAGTTACGAAAGGAATTTAATGGCATCAGTCGCCACGTCCGGCCTCAAGCATGCGGTCAAGCGCTTTTTTGGCCTTCACCCGTACATACTCGGGCACAGTAACAACGTGTTTGTTCTCTTCCATTGCAGTAATGATACTTTCCAGGCTGATCATCTTCATATTCGGGCATACGGCATATTCTGATACCGGATAGAAAATCTTATCAGGATTATCCTTTCTCAGCCTGTGCAGCATCCCAACCTCGGTACCTATGATAAATTCCTTACATCCGGACTTTTTCACATAATCCACCATCCCACCTGTGCTTAATACCGCGTCTGCAATGTCGATCACATCGGGTTTACATTCAGGATGCACTATGATCCCGGCATCCGGATGTTCGTCTTTCAATAGCAGTACATCTCCTGAAAGTATCTGGTGGTGTGTGGGGCAGTAACCGTCCCAGGGTATGATCATCTTGTCTGTGTAGCGTGCCGCATAAAGGGCAAGATTTTTATCAGGTGTGAATATCACTACATCTTCATCCAGGCTGTTCACTACCTGCACGGCATTGGAGGATGTACAGCAGATATCTGATTCTGCCTTCACTGCTGCACTGGTATTTACATAGGTCACTACTGCAGCCCCGGGATATTCGTTTTTAATATTTACCAGCTCTTCGGGTGTGATCATGGCCGCCATTGGACACTGGGATGATAATTCAGGCATCAGTACGGTCTTATACGGACTAAGGATGGCAGCACTTTCGGCCATGAAGTCCACGCCGCAAAATACTATGACATCAGCATCATGCTTTGCAGCCTGCTGACTTAATCCCAGGCTGTCACCAACAAAATCTGCAATATCCTGGATACCCCCTCTCTGGTAATTGTGGGCCAGGATGACAGCATTGCACGATTCTTTTAGTTCAAGGATCTTTGTTATTAGCTCATCTTTTTTTTGTTGACTCATTGAAATTACCTGTGAATTCAATATTACCATTCAATCCCTTTTATTGAGATGGGATAAAATACTTTCCAATGGAGGGGCCTTGGGACAAAAAATAGATAAATATATAAATGGTTAATTAATAATAAATTGGATTCTCAACTGAAGGTAGGGAGATGGAGTACGTTTTTTTTCAAAATCGTAGTGAATACCCAGTCGCTTAAGGTCTGCCTTTCTCATCGGCTGACCCATATTTTCTAGCATCTCAAAGAGATCATTCGGTGTGAGTGAACCTTGCATTAACCGCAAAGATAGGTATGA
>DUIM01000182.1 GCA_013330355.1 Methanosarcinales archaeon | reverse complement strand
TAGTAACATCCAGCCTGAACCGGCACCCGTTCTCATTATGTACCGTAATGGCAGGGTCGTCCACCCCATCCCTGAGAGCCACCAGTTCCCGGCGGGGACGCCGCAGTTTCCCACTTATACCCTCATCCAGGTATACGCTCTTACAGTACGGGTACAGCTTAAGCATAGCCTCACCCACAAGCTCTTTTACCGGGTACAGGTCACTATGCATGGAAATGACCACAATATCACCGATAATCTGCCAACCCCCTGGCAGCAGTGCCAGTTTATCATCATCCAGATGCTCCCTCATCAGGTCCCCCAGAGTGGGTTCAGGTGCGTAGTATTTAGCATCATCAGGCCAAACGACCCGGTACGACCCGAATTCAGGCGGGACCCCCCCGGTAATTGGGATTTCCAGGTGCTCTCCCTTTTTAGACAACTTACGCTTTGTATCCAGGCACCCCAGTTCCAGCAACCTCAGCCTGGCAGTTTCTGCTTGCTCTTTCGGTACCACCAGTGCCTTCATTTCATTCATTTTCCTTATATGGCGGCAATATGAATACTTCATCACCGATAATAACTATCCTGATATCCTCGCCGCCCCTGCCGGACAGGTGAGCCGGTTTTTTCAATGTTACCGGCCTGAATGTTGTAGGATGCATTACCTGTACAATATCATCTTCAACCGAAATCAGCACCGCATCCATTGCATCGTCCATATCTGCGATTTTCACAGCATCCTTCAACCTGTTAGTATTCTCATAGAATTCCAGTCCTGACCTTAGGAGCAATCCTGTTGTCCTTTTACCAGAATGCCTGATAAGTACGGCATCTCCCCTGGTATTGATAATATCACCTGGTACGAACCTGGGCAGCCTGAGACTGTATGTGATCCTGTAGATATCCTTCCCGTCCTTTTTACCAACCAGGGTGGGGGATTCCGAATAACTGCACCCGAAACGTTCGGCTGCCAGTTTGCATGCCTGCCGTGCAGAACTATTGGAGCCAATATACACATCAGTTCCCTCAGGCAGTTCATCGACTTTTGTGATAAAAGCCAGCCGATATCCTTTCCGGTACTGCCGCTCGATCACTTCTTCTATCAGTTCAACAAGCTGCACCTGTTCTTTTTCATCGGGAAAGCGTCCCTCTGCTCTTACCTGGACCACTGCCTCGTAGTAGCCACCTGATATCCGGCTGCAGGTGTCGCAGGTGTCCCTTGAGACCCGCACTTCGGTCCTGAGTGCTGCATTGGTCCCAATTCCTTTGACGTTGGCATCTACCCTGATATTTGCATGGTATATGGACGGATCGCTATTGGTGAGATCGATGGAGACCTGTACGTCCCTGGCATCGGAATCGAGCTTCAGTGCTTCTTTGATCCCAACATGTATAACATCTTCAAGTTCAGCAGTGTTCCCTTCCCAGTGAGCGCCTTTTTTCACTGCACCGCATAAAGGGCAGATAATGGTGCGGACTATATGGGGTATCCGGGCCAGGGTAAAGGTTTTGAGAAAACAGTCCTTACATTTGCCATCTATCAGGTTGTCTGCAGGACGGCCACATACCGGGCATGCAAGATTTTTCATACCTTTCTTTTTATTGGGGTTTGGTAATATGGTTTTCTATAAAGGATACAAGATATCCTTGTGAACATGGGTACAGCCCAATTAGATGTATATATTGAAGCAAAGTAAAATATTGTTTATTTTTAACATCGGTGGGTACTTTAGTCATAGCGCCGGATCCTTCGCCCCCCTTCGTGGGACTTTGCGGTGCAAAAAAAAGCAGTCTGTTGCATTGCTTCTTACAATGAATAGGTGAAGCAGTAATTCGTTGGTTCATATAACCGCAATTTTACCTGCATCTGTGATGGAATATCCGTCCTCGCCTGTAATGTATCCCATTGCCTTGAGTTCCCGCAGGTGATTGTATGCCATGCCTTTTGAGATGCCGACACCTCTGGCTATATCCAGGACTGAGATCACTCCCGATTTGATGTGTTCGAGGATTATCTTTTTTGTGTCAGAAATGTTGAAACCGAGTATGGGAAAGTCGATGATGAAGTTGTCTTCTTCGGTCACATAGACGATACGTTTTACCATGTCGCTTCGTGTGTATGCGCCAAAGAGTGCCCCGAAGGCCTGGGGTTTTCTGCCGCCTGAGACGTTAATCATGACATGGTTGCCCCGGGCGTGTTCTTCTTCTATGAGGTTTGCTACGTCCTGCGCGACAAGGACGGGGTCGTAGAGGGAAGTGTTCTTTTTCTGGATTTCTATTATCCTGCCGAAGGTGGCTTCTATGTTATGTTCTGCCTGGAGCTTCTTTTCTACTGCGCCTTCTTCTGTGAGGAGGATGAGTTTTGATGGAGAGAGGCGGGTGACACAGACTATGACTGGTTCGAGGGTGTAGATTGTGGAAATGAGTGTGAGGTTAGCCATTTGGTAGTGTTATCGTGTTAGTGAAATATATGTTTTGTGTATGGAATATGGCGTAGTTTATTGTATTTTAGTGAAAATGTAGAT
>DUIM01000118.1 GCA_013330355.1 Methanosarcinales archaeon | reverse complement strand
AAAATATATCCCTGAATATTGATCTTGCCGTGACCGATATTTCTGCAAATAATGAGACACAGGACGAGAATCTGGAAACTATAACAGCTAACATTGAAAATATCGGATATGGAAATGCAAGCGATTTTATTGTTAAGTTCTTCATGGATGATCCGAACCGCCTGTTTCACTCAACAAACGTTACAAAGCTTGATAGTAATACCTCAACTACAGTCACTGCTAACTGGACTGCAGACACCTGGAATGAAAAAGAGGGGAAAGCCACATTAAACCATACTATCTGGGTTGAGATCGATTGTTGTGAAAATTCCGATCTTAATGTAGTTAACAACAGGAATTCCCGGCCCATTCAGGTTAATCCTACACGCGATTTTTCGGTTACGAATCTCTCATTTATTCAGGATATGGAATCAAAACAGACGAAGATAAATGCTATCATTAAAAACTTCGGAGAAGTTGGAAGCACCAATATTTCCATTCACGCGGAAAAGTATGGAAAAAAAATCCCGATATATTTTGCCTCCCATCTGGTTGATGCCGTACGTTGCATGGATATGCAATGGGATGCAAGCATTGTAGGACATTATACCATCAATGCGACAGTTGACCCGGATAGCCGGACACTTGAGATCAACGAGTCGAACAACAGTAAGATACAATCGGTATACATTGAAGCACCTGATTTAACAATTGTAAACCTGACCAGTGACGATCCGACTCCGTTAGAAGGTGGTACGGTAAATATTACCGCTGAAATTGCAAATGTCGGTGATCGGCCTGCCGATGCCAGTTTTATTATCTATGACCATGAAAGAGCGCCGGAAGAACTTAGCCCATTTTACCACGTTAATCCAAAGGGTCGTGGGATAATAAGCGAGACGATTAGTAAAAATAATGCAACTGCAATACGGTTATATCTGAATTACAAGATACCTGAAGGTTATTTACGCCTGTATGATAGCAAAGATAGATTGATATCATTTATACTGTTAGATAATGATCCTTTCAGTGGCTGGACGGAATGGGTAGTTGGAGATAATATTACTGTGGAACTTGAGACATCCGGGGACGGAGGCCATTTTCAAATCCTTAAAGATGATTACCTGACAACAGATGATATAATAAACAGAACACTCTTACCCGAAGGTACTGCAAGTGTCACTGTAAACTGGAACGTTCCCACAGCAGGAGAAAGAACAATTCTTGCAATCATCGATTCCGATAATAATGTCCTTGAACTCAATGAAGAAAACAACATTAAAACTGAGTTTCTGCTAGTGCGGGGCGCAGATCTCATTGTATCTGAGCTACAGTTAACGGTAAACGGCACCGAGATCAATGACACCATATCAAATGGTACGATCGTAAATATTAATGCCACTATCACCAACATCGGGATTAAACCAACCGCTAAAGACTTCAACGTGACTCTTGTATGTGACGACATTCGTGGTGAACGCATGGAAATTACCAACGTGACTATCCCGTACCTTAACCCTGATAATTCAACAAACGTTATTGCAATATGGAATGCGACAATAGGCGATTATACGATTACTGCGATCGCAGATCCTGAAAACAGTATATTTGAAACAAGCGACTCAAACAATACATTATCAAAGAACGTGGTGGTGCTCGGAGCTGATCTGTTAATCACTGGTATCAAATTCCGGGTTTTGCCTCCTGAGGGTGCAGATATCAACGACGCCAGTAGTCCTTTATACGACACCGATAAGGTTGTGATCAATGCCACCATTAAAAACCAGGGACTTGTACAGGCTGATAATTTCTCTGCGTATACATTCTATGAGTATGAATATTTAGGAAAGAACTATAGAGAACGAAACTGGAGGGGTGATGGTTATGACATATGGATGAATAAGGGCTATGATGGTGCTGAGTGTATCTGTATTTACATAACTGATACATATAATATTAATGGCAGGCTGATCGTATATGATGGAAATGGCATGGAAGTTGCCCGTCCTGATAAGTCGTGCTGGATCCCTGTGATGGGAGACACAGCAAACATCAAATATTCCAATGTACATGGGTTGGGTTTTACTGTTGATTGGTATGCAGGAAATATTACAAAATTCGAAAACCTCTCTCTTGTTCCTGGTAAATCAATAAATATTTCTATGAGACAGCCTGTTGGAACAGGTAATCATCCGGCAAGAGTGTTCGCTGATCCGGAAAATATTGTACCTGGTGATCCTGATCAGAATAATTGTGCTAATCTCACCTTGCATGTGTTACCCTCCAGGGATTTTATCCCTGGGATTTACTTGACCCACAACGGGTCCGGGATCGAAGTCAATGATACTGTATGGGATGGCAATACTGTGACTGTTAATGTTGACATTAGAATGGGCATAAATGAAAGCGACCCGTATAATGAGTACAGAAATGGTACTGTTGATGTTGATATCATCGATGAACACGAATGGATTGATGCATCACCATGTTTTGAACTGACTGATGATGGATATGCACAGGTCATTCGCTATCCGGGGGCAGATGCAATAAGAGTACAATTCAAGGAACTAGATGTATCGCCACGCGATGTTGTTGAGATCAGGGATCGGAATAGAACACTGTTGTGCACGCTCAGCAGTTATACTTCAACTTCTCCCTGGCTGGACAGAGATGAAATCTATTTCTATAAGGTCCAAAAACCAGCTGATTATGGTAATTATAGATATATTGCCTGCGAGATTGATAAATACCAGTACAGAATAATAAATAACACAACAGTAGAACTTGCTGCAAACGAGACCGCACACACATCTGCACATTTTACTCCGTATGCAGGTGACCATACTCTACGCGCGGTTATCGATCCTGATGATGAGATCAGCGAGATTCTCGAATCCAACAACGAAGCAAATGAAACGATCTATATAGAGCCATGCCGTGACCCTGCTGTCGTTGATATAGCCTTTAGCCCTGAGATGCCGGATCCGGGAACTGCGGTGAATATAACCGCAAACGTCACAAATTACGGCAACATAACCTCAACCGTTACGATTGACCTGTATGCTACGAAATTAGAATACCGTCCTTGTGAGTCTCTCCACCCTGATCTTAATTCTCAGGTAAATTCTGTTTTTGAATGGGACATTGCCACTTATCCAGAAGCAAATTGGACAGGCGTCCATTTTACCAGAATATCCACTGATGTCTCAACGATGAATGATGATGAGACATATCTGCATGTATGTGACAAGGGTGGGAATCTCTCCGAAGATTTTTACGGCCTGGATAACGAGGAAGATGTATGGGCATGGGTAAAAGGGGATCTTTTAAAAATAAAAACAAAACTGTTCTGTGCTGCACAAAGAGGCTGTATATGGGGCTTTAGTATTGATACGGTAGCTCATACCGTAACACTCAACCAGACCACATTAACCCTGAATCCCGGTGAAACTGCCAGCGTCACCGGTACCTTACCGAATGTGCGTATTGGAAACCAATCTTTCCATTACACGATTACAGCGGTGGTTGATCAGGACAATATAGTGTTCGAGACAAATGAATTAAACAATGTGGTCAGCCGGGAACTGGTTGCAAACTGTCCTGATCTCAAGGTTGATTTTAATCCGCCTGATGAAGCGGTAATAAGAAACATAGGGACCAAAGTGGCAGAGAATGTGGAAGTGAGGTTGTGGCATGATGCAAGCTATTCTCAGAAGAAGTATTGGAATGGTATGAAGTTTCCACCTAAAAGTGAAATGCCTGATGATGAATCGGATGATGAACTGGATGCAGTCAGGGTCCACTTCGAGAAACTGGAGTTTGATCTAGGAGAAGTTTGGATCAGGAATGAGAATTATGATATAATCCATACCATATACCCAGGAAACTATCTGGATACATGGGTGGAGGTGGAAGGAAAAAAATGTGGGATATACTATAATTCCAAAGATGTAGAAGATATCGAAATCGATAGATACGAGTACGCATATGACAAAAAAGTGAGTGACATTTTGGCAGGTAATCGCGAAAAGGAGACAATCCCGTGGACTGAATATGAAGCTCCATATAACCTGACGATCGATGTTGATCCGGAAAATTATGTGATCGAGAGCAATGAGGATAATAACAATAAGACGATAAGGATGGGCGCAGACATCGCTGTCAGATGGATATATGTAGATCCGTATGCGCCTATCATGGGTGATACATGTTATATCAAAGGAATTAAAAATATCGGGAATCTGCCTACAGGAGAATTTAATTTAACAATTTCTATAAACGCAACAGACGAGATTGCGTTTGAGCATAATAAAACTATTAATGAAACGATCAGTCTTGCACCTTACGAAGAATATAATTTTCCATGGGATTCACCTGAAATAGAGCCGCCAGAAGACATAGATTATGAGATCAGAATAGTCGTAGATCCTGAAGATGTTGTAAAGGAGTTGAATGAGGATAATAACAAAGCCTCGACTTCTGAGCCTCTAACTGTGTATTCCCATACAAATTACACAGGTGGTAAGTTATACCTTTATGATACCAATTGGGTTTATGGCGGCATCAAATACTCGATTGGGGACAGCACATATGTGGGGTCAACATGGAATGATTATGTAGTGAATTTTGAGGGTGTTATCCCGGAAAATATAAAAGAAGATGATATTAAACTGGCAAGGCTTTATTTATACTGGACATGGGGTAAAGCATATAGTATAAATGAAAGTAAGTTTGTTCCGGTTCCCATCGAGGCAAATTTAAAGTTCAATGATAGAACGATAAGCGAAGACAGACGATATCTGGACTATCCCCATGCTACCGATTTTGATGTTGCCTGGGGAACATATACTTACGAAATACCACCAGATGCCATTAAATCGGATAATTCAGTGATTGTGGATAGATATCCTTTCAAGACAAAATATGAATCTGACAAATATTATTTATATCCACAGGAGTTTGGAATATATGGTATCGGTCTTTTCGTCGTATACGAAAGTGATGATGGGGTGCTGACTAATTACTGGATCAATGAAGGTGGGGATGTGATATACGATGAAGCCAATGCGCTTGGTATTGAAGATATGGTCACATCCGCGGCATTTAAGGGCAAAGTAGAAGATCAGGATATGACGAATGCGACGCTGTGGACGGTTACTCCCGGCGGTAACGATGAAAATGTACTCTACTTTAATAATATGGGATGGGGAAACGTATGGATTGGCGAAATTGGTATAGATCATCGTTGTGTAACTGAACATCTTATCCATAAAGATAACACAGCCAGACTGCAGTACATAAGCGGAAACAGTATGATGTCATCTGGTGCTTTTTTAGTCCTTCGCTACCCACCCGACCTTGCCGTTACAGATATCGACGCCCCCGTATCCGCAGTTGTCGGTAATAAATATGTTATAAACACTACCATCAACAATGAGGGCAGGAGCAATGCTACTGATTTTAATGTGAGCTTTTACTCCAATAATGTACGGGTAGGGGGGCAAAAGATATCCCTTTTGGATTCCGGGGATAACATAACCTTGCAGTTCAACTGGAAGCCAATGCATATGGGAAAAATCTATAAATTAAAGGTTGCAGCAGATGTAATTTCCGGACAGGATTGGGTTGAACTGG
Source organism: Methanosarcinales archaeon (assembly GCA_013330355.1). Lineage (GTDB taxonomy): Archaea > Halobacteriota > Methanosarcinia > Methanosarcinales > Methanocomedenaceae > Methanocomedens_A > Methanocomedens_A sp7939u. Next base: position 7,483 of record DUIM01000118.1, on the reverse strand, counting down.
ATGTAGATAATAACGAAATGACAAAGAACGTTCCTATCGTAGCGAGCGGCTTTGGAAATGAGTCGGGGGCGATGGGGGAGGGGGAAGCCGGTGCCGGAGGCAGTGGAGACGGAGATGGTGTCAGTTTATTTGATAAGATCACAGGTATTCTGATGAAAGGGAGTACCCTGAAAGACGGTGGTGGGGGAGGTGGGGGTATTGGCGAGTTCTCGCTGCTTGAATGGATAATGAAAGGTCTGATTCTGACAACATGCTTTATGTTGGTTTATTTTGGGTACTCAATGGAGAAGCGAAGGCATAACAAGAAGTAAAATATCCATAAATGTAAAGTCAGTTTTTCATGCTGGATATTAAACCTGATATACACCAGCGGATGGAGGCCATTAGCTGCCTTGGACCGTCTATAACAATCTTCGCACCAATAACAGGCATGCGACCATAGCCGCTGATGCAGGCACTATTTTGAATCCCGGGGTCTGCTTTTCCTGGGAAGGTGATGATGTTGCCTCAGTTGACGTCGAATCAGGTGTTATGGTTGCTGTGGTGTCCGGTGTTGAAATCGTTGGTGCCTGTGGAAGTGGCGGGTCTCCTACCCCGGATCCTGTTGTTGTAACGGCAGTACCAAGAGTAATATTGAGATATAGTGCACCGTTATTCAGGTCAGATGCCAGGATGCGGTGCTCCATTACTGTTGATTCCGTTCCGGCGCTGGCTCTGAACTCCAGCACGTCGCCTTCGTTGATCTCGTTTTGCAGCGGTGCCGGTTTTACCATATAATAGCTGCTTGATGGCACGGTCATTACCGGCAGGACAGCACCTGTGTCCATGTTGGTTATAGTAACTGTGGGATCAAGGCATGCAGAGCCGTCAGTTAAGTGTACATATCCGGTGATCTCGAAGGGAATCTGGGCTGCTGCCGGCGCAATTGCCAGACCGATTAAAATCATGGATATTATTATGGAATGTATGGGGTGTATGGGGTTCATATTCTTGTGTGTGTATTGGCAGTAATGCATGCGAAATCTATTGTTTATTATTTCTCTTAGCTTAACTCAATTGTCCCGATTTATTTCCGGTTCACTTTTTTCGTAATATCACATATAACACTATAAACATGCCTATTATTGCGATCGCTGATGTGAAACCAGTCTGTGGCGTATTTTCTTCTAATGGATGCGCCTGGGTTTGTGCTGTAATTGTTGATTCGGTTTCGGTTATGTGTGGCCCGGGCAGCGGCGGTATTAGGTCCGTACCGGTCTGAACTGCCGTCGCGGTTGTTTTAGAAAGTGCAGTTGCTGTTGTGGTTGCTGTCGAAGTTGCAGTTGTTGCTGTGGGTGTGTGTTCGGCCGCTAGTATTTCGCATGTTCCTTCATTGACCAGAACATCTGGAATATTCTGGGCATTGGAATCGCTTAATTTCACATTATCCAGAGTTAGACCACATGCTCCGACTCCCGTTGCATTAAAAGTAATCGTTGCAAGTATACCGGAAGCGGTTACTCCATAATCAACACCTGTTCTCATCTCACCGTACTCAACCTTTCCTGCAGTGTTATCAAAATTATTCGCTATGTTTAGTGTACTAGCATCGTGACTGAGAAATGTCCCTTCTTCACATTTATCAACCCCGTTCAACAGTGTATTGTCGAAGTATAGTTCGAATGACGCGCCAAATATTTCTTCGCTGCCTGATGGATCAATCATTATATCTACCGTGAAAATTTCACCCTGTGCAACTTCTGTGAACACAGGCTCAACACTTACTACTGGTGCTGCTGATGCAACATGTGCACAAGCGCACAGAGCGATCACCATCACAACCAGATATGTCTTTTTAAGTAGTTTCATTGTAATCACTGGCTTTAGTCCTTCTTAACCACCAGTAACGTTGCAACAATCAATCCGATGACCGAACAAAAAGCTCCAAAGCCGGGCAGTCCTTCCTTTTCCGGTGTTTGGCCTGCGGGTGTAGTGGAAGTTGATACATCTCCGGCACCCTCTACGTTGCACGTACCGTTATTAACCACAGCATCGATTTGCTGAGCACTGGAATCGGCTAACATCGCCTTTAACTTAATCTCGCTGGTCCCAGAGCCAATCACTTCGAAAGTTATGGATGCAAGCACACCTTTTTCAGACACACCGCCAACTGTCTCCGGATCGCCAATTCTGGTCTCACCGTAGTCGATTTTGCCAATATCATTGTCTATATTATTTGTTACTTCGATCGTGTCCGAACCATCATGGCCCAGGAATGTTCCCTGATCCTGCGAAGTCGCTTTCAATATATTTTTGTCGAAATACAGTTCATATTGTGCGCCATATACTTCATTGCCTGCAGGATCCACGATTATATCAATACTAAAAACGTCACCTTGTGATGCAGTTATTGTTTGCGGCGATACACTCACAGAACTTCCTGCTGCCAAGCCGACCTGGCAAAAACATATCAACAATAATATAGCTGCCAGAGCTGACACTTCTATTGTTTTATTTATCTTATTTTTTAACATTATTTATCTCCAAAGTCTGATTAATTAGCACATTTATACGAAACGTGTTAAATACTACTTATATCTTTCATTTCGATTTACATTAATAGGCTGTATACTCCCAATTTGCACCAATGATCACTGCATCAAAAATATCAATCACGCAGTCATTATTCAGGTCTGCTCTATCTGATCGATCGATCCAGCCACCAGATTCACATGCCTTGTCCCATTCTAGTCCCACCATTGTTGCGTCGAAGATGTCCACTTCACCATCACCATTCGCATCTCCTGCGATGTAAACATTCACTGGTATTGAAATGGTGTGGTCGATCGATGGATTGAGATCATCTGTCACAGTCAAACTGACTATGAACGGATCGTAGCCGGTCCCATTCCAGTTCCACGATGAATAAATATGTTCGACCAGCGCGCCGGTTCCAGAGGTTCCGTCACCTAAGTCCCAATAATAGTTTGTGATACTGCCATCCGGGTCATATGATGCAGATGCATTGAAAACAACTTTGCAGGGATATGTTGAACCCACGTTGTTGTGGTAATGCGCAGACTCCGGGATAGCCACAGGATCATGATTTGGAATCGTTGTTGTCTGATTGACGTATGCCGAGTATTTATTCAGACTAGAGTTATATCCTCGCAGGCTTATTGTTCGTGTGGCATGTGGTGAATAAGTACTATTGTAGTACTGTTTTGTACAATTTTCCACCCATGCACCATTGATGTTCACATCTACAAAATCACTGTTTGAACCGCCTGTCCATGCCCAGTTGATCCAGAACATTCCAGTGGTATTTGAAAGAGTGGTTGGCGGTTCAGGAGGATTGATAATCACAAATGTCCCGTTATCGACTGTTGCATAGATCGAAGTTTCCGGCGTACTCACCTCTTTCAATTCAGTGATAGTCAAATTCAGGACGCTTTCTTTGCCAGTGGGACCCACCGCATTCATCATGACATCTGCAAATTTCACATTACCATTAAGTCCTGGTGATGACATCTGGAATGCCCCGATCCTTGCCACGCCGGTGGAGTTGTTGATAACTGCATGGAGGAAATCAAAATCGCTGTTATTAGCACCACTAACGTGGACCACTGTTTGATTAAATGTGAGATAGATATCTGCAACCCCGAGATTTGTCACATTATTAATCATAATCGAGGCTGTGACATTTCCATTCGGTTCCACAAAGACGTTCTCAATCGAAACTGTGGTTGATGCAACTGTCTGCATAGTGAATAAAGCTATGAACAATGCAATAAAGCTATATTTGTATTTTCGATTCATGTCGTATCCCTCAGCGAAGTACATCAAATCCTGATTCAGCCATCACATGCTTTGCCAGATACATTGCATCATAGAGCGTTACCGCGCTGTTGCCGCTGACATCTCCAATATTTTCATTCATTGTTTCGAACCCGGGCTTGCCCATGATATATCTGGCAAGATACATAGCATCGTACAGCGTTACTTCACCATTCTCGCTGACGTCACCATTTTTTATTATGATCAATGGTATATCCACGCTTGTATTCACATTCCCAAAGATGTCCACAGCATGCACCGTAAGATTGTGCGGCAGATACGTTTCATTATACAGCAGTGCGGTTCCGGTAGACGCATTCGTTGTAACGGTCCATATATCAGTACCAGGAATGCGGGTCATTGGCTGCTCTGGTAAACCGCCGATGCCGGAGAGGTTAATGGTAACACTCGCAATACCGCACTCATCTGTTACAGTGATATTCAGTTGAGATGTTTCACCCCACCCCGGATCAAAATCGGTGTCCTCTGGTATACTTAGGGGGATTGCTTCCGGGATTGTCACCAATGGCGGGGTTGCTTCTACTATTGTAAATGTTCCATTATGTGTTGATGAAGGTATCGTGATTTCTTCGTTCGTTGCTTCTTTTAACTCGTTTATTGTTATGCATAATGAACTCGAACTTCCGGCAGTGCCTACTGCCATAAACGTGATATTTGCAAGTTTCACGTCGCCGCTAAGCCCGCCAGGTGATGTCTGGAATGCTCCGATCCGTGTTATACCGACCGAGTTATCTATCAGGGAATCCATGAAATCAAAATCACTATCACTGACGCCAGTAACATGAACTATTGATTGATTGTACGTTAGTAAGATATCAGCAGTACCGACATTGGCTATATTGCCGAACATGAGGGAGGTACTAATGTTCTCACCAAAGAGCGCTCCGACATCACCTATTTCGATGAAGACTTCAGCAAAGGTTGTGAAGTTGCATTCCGCGCTCTGTGCAGAGTTGATGCTCGGGTCTGTGCTGTTCACAACATAATAATAAGTCGTATTTGCGGTCAATCCTGTAAGATCGATACTGTGATATGTCACATCTGTTGCATTATACGCAGTTTCTGTGTAGTTTCCGGGTTCTGTGCCATATTTAACCAGACTATCGACCACTTCATCGGTTTCCCAGACTATAGTCGCGGAATCTTTTGTCTTTGACATTACGCTGATGTTGGTTATGACCGGTGGTCTTGTATCTGGAATGTACAATGTGATATTCTGCACAAAGCTGCCTGTATTCATCTCATCCTGGGTTACCGCATGATCGAATACGGTTGTATTGCCCAGATTATCGCTTGTGTTAAAACATAGCACATCGTTGCTGCTTATATGAGTGATGTCTGTTGAAATCTGGTAATAATTAGAACTTGCATTCGTCTTAGCCGCAAATATCTCACTCGTGTTCAGGTTTGTTATCACCACATCCGGATCTTGTACAAGGTCTCCATTGTCATATTCTACATATCCGGATATTACGAATTTGGGAGTTTCGTTAATTTCTACTGTTCCATTGTTGATCAAAACACCTGTGATCTGTTGAGCAAACGGATCACTTAATTTCACTTTATTCAGATCGAGGCTGCTTGTTCCAGGCGCCAGCACCCTGAAGGTGATCGTTGCAAGTATACCTGGATCGGTTACGCCATAATCGACACCAACCCTCGTTTCGCCATACTCGATCACTCCAATTGTGTTGTTGATCTTATTCACAAAAACATTTGTGCCTGCTCCATCCTGGCTGAGAAATATACCCTGTGTCTGTTTGGTCGCGTTTAACAGTGTATTATTGAAGTACAGTTCATATTGAGAGCCCATAACCTCAACACCTGCCGGATCCAGGGTTATATTCACAGTGAATATATCCCCCTGCAGGACGTTCAGATATGATGGTTCAACACTTATCGCCGATGCAGCCGATACTGATTGTGCAGACATGCACAAAGCAATAATGGCTATTAGAGTTAAACACATTATTTTCGTTTTCATTTTGTTGCATCTCCATTTTATCATTTATTTAAGTGCTTTAACTAACAATGATTATTCTTACCATGCGGTATGCCCCCAGTTTGCTCCGATGATCACAGCATCGAAGATGTCTACCTCCTGGTCATTGTTCAGGTCAGCCTTATCTCCTCTCTCATTGTCATACCAGTAGAAGTCGCCATTGAAAGCAGCCATATGTCCCCATTCGAGACCTACAATTGTCGCATCGAAGATGTCAACCTCCCCATCACCGTTCGCATCGCCTGCGATGTACACGTTCACGGGTATAGTGATATTGCTGTTCATCATTGGTGTTCCGTCGTCTTCTACTGTGAATATAACCTCGAAAGGATCGTAGCTTGCTCCATTCCAGTTCCAGCTTCCATAAACATGGTCATACATCTCGCCCGCGCCGTAATTCCCATCACCGAAGTACCATCTATAGTTGGTTATGTTGCCATCTGTGTCACTGGACTCTGAACCGTCGAAGTATGCTTTTGAAATATACTTCGTGCCTACATTGTTGTACTTGAACATGGTTTTACCAGTTGCAACCGGCGGCTTGTTGTCACACACCTCGATTTCGCTATTGTTAATATCCACTGGGATTGGCTGGGCGTCCGGATCGGATGCCTTCACATCAGTGAGGATCAGTGTCGTGTTCGCCCCCTGTTTGACCGCAGTGAAGTGTATCGTTGAAAGCGTTCCGGGATCTGTTACTCCGGTTCCTGTATCTTTGCGTGTTACAGCAAATGAGATTGTTCCTGCATTATTGTCAACATTGTTGGTGTACACATTCGTGTTCGAGTCACCCTGTTTCAGGAAGTCGCCTTCGGTCTGCCATTCGGCATGTATCGCGGTGGGGTCAAAGGATAGTTCATATTCAACACCATATACAGATGCACCCATGGGATCAGCCTGTACAGGTACATCGAACTGGTTGCTTAATCCGATACATTCAGGGGGAACTGTGACTTCGATAAGCATTATGAGGGAAACATTGTTCACTGTAATTGTGATGTTCTCCGAATCCGTTAATGTACCATCGCTTACCTCGAAGTGTATATCAGGATATGTTCCTGCTTGCGTAGGTGATGGAGTCCATGAGAACGTTTGCGTATTCAGATCAAAAACTGCTCCGGCTGGGAGGCTGGATGCTGAATATGTTCGCGAATCTCCATCAGGATCGGCTGCATTAAGATCGATCATCACTGTTTCAGTCTCATTGATCGTCTTATCTCCAACCGGATCAAGAACAGGCGCTCTGTTGACGTTTATGACCTCGATTCTGATCGTTTCGTTAGCAGTGCCGCCATTTCCATCTGAAACACCGAATTCGACATCGTATGTTCCGGCATCATCATAATCTGTTGTCCAGCTTCCAGTGCCTGCGGCAGGATTGAAATCCGTGAACAGGTCGGTTCTGCTGCATGAATAGGTAAGCGAATCTCCATCAGGATCGGATGCATTGAGATCAAGCATGAGCGTTTCAGTCTCATTGATCGTCTTATCTCCAACCAGATTAAGAACAGGCGCTCTGTTGACGTTTATGACCTCTATACTGATCGTTTCGTTAGCAGTGCCGCCATTTCCATCTGAAACACCGAATTCAACCCAGTATACCCCGGCATCATCATAGTCTGTGATCCAGTTTCCTGTACCTGT
>DUIM01000130.1:4354-4797 GCA_013330355.1 Methanosarcinales archaeon | reverse complement strand
AATCCTTAACTTTCCGTTCGCACCTGTTCGGTGCTCATTCCATGCATATTGGCCATGCACAATAGGTTCATATACACTCCCTCGCTTGGTAACTCGATCGGGTTGCCTCCCCCGGAACCAGCTGGTAAAATGCTGGATAACATCACCCTCGGCAACCTAATTCCGTTGCTTACCACACCATGAACCCCCCGGCAATAATGTTTAAATCTATGCAGTACTTATCGTCTCTCATGAGCAACGGAACAACGCATATGACCAGAATGTTAAACGAAATTCGCACCGCCCTCAAAAAATACACGTCCCCCCTCATCTGTCCACACTTACACTAACGTCCGAACTCTAGCCTGCGGATGCCCCGCAATTTAAGTTGGGGTGGCGCGCGGATGGGGCTAATAGAATTGTAGAAAACTGTTAAATCGCAAGAAGGCTATAAAATATCACCA
>DUIM01000130.1:0-3964 GCA_013330355.1 Methanosarcinales archaeon | reverse complement strand
GTTACAAGAATGAGAAGACTCAGATCACCCCCTTTAAGGCGGATGGTAAGAGAGACAGCATTATCGGTAGATGACCTGATCGCACCACTGTTTATTGATGAGAACCTGGCAAATCCCCAGCCCATCGCTTCCATGCCAGGTATCAGGAGGGAGACCCCTGTAAGTGTGGTAAATGAGGCCAGGGAACTGGCCAAGATGGGTATTCCTGCTGTGATACTGTTCGGGCTGCCAAAGGAAAAGGACGAGACCGGCACTCATGCATACGGTGATGACGATGTGGTCCAGAATGCAACCCGCGCGATCAAAGCCGAACTGGGAGACGATATGGTGGTGATCACAGACCTGTGCCTGTGCGAATACACATCCCACGGTCATTGCGGTATCGTGGATTATGAGACCGGTGAAGTGCAAAACGACCCCACCCTGCCCATACTGGGTAAGACCGCTGTAAGCCATGCACGGGCAGGTGCGGATATTGTGGCACCCTCGGGAATGATGGACGGGATGGTGGCAGCCATCCGTCAGGCCCTTGATGAGAACGGTTTTACGAACACGCCGATCATGTCCTACGCTGCCAAGTACTCATCATCGTTCTACGGGCCGTTTCGGGATGCTGCGGATTCAGGATACAGTTTCGGGGACCGCTCCACATACCAGATGGACCCAGGCAACAGCAACGAGGCCATGCGTGAGGTGCAGCAGGATATCGAAGAAGGAGCAGATATCGTGATGGTGAAACCGGCACTGCCGTACCTGGACCTGGTCTACCGTGTCAAGCAAGAGTTCGGTATGCCAACGGCAGCGTATAGTGTCAGCGGCGAATATTCCATGATAAAGGGGGCCATTGACCAGGGTTGGCTTGATGAGAGTGCCATTATGGAATCCCTAATATCTATCAAGCGGGCCGGGGCTGATATGATACTTACATATTTCGCCAGATATGCGGCTGAAAAGCTCAAGGGTTAGCAGTGGAAATTACCTGATCACCAGTTTTACTGAATACCGCCACATTTGCCATTAATATTGTACCATCAGGGTTTCCTGGGTCTATATTCATTGGCCTTTGGATAAATACGGATGGCTTTGTGCCAAATATATTAGAGAACTCTTCAACTGTGAACAGTTCTTCAGCCGGGTGAGAGTGTCCTAAGTTCAATTCGGTAATCCTGCGCTGTTTTGCAATCTCTGCAGAGGATGCCCCTTTGCGGTAATTTGGGAATCCCACCACGATAATCCCTGCCGGTTCCAGGTTCTTCCTGATGAATTGATTGATCTCACTGGAAAATATTTCCTTGTTCTTGCTGGCTGAACTATTATTACAAAGTGCGATCTCATGGGCCGCACTTACTACAAGTATGCATTCGCCAGGAAAAGGCATCCTGACGCCCAGTGCCTCTTTCAATGACATTTGCATGGGAATGTATTTCACATGCAATAGCCGTGGGACATCATGGATGGTTGTGGAGGGTTCAATATTTACGACAGATGTCATTATTCCCAGGCTGTCAATGATCCTGGCCCCCATACCCGGACCGCCCCCTATATCAATTACACGATTCCCATTTGATATTTGCGTGGACAGGACCTCTTTTACCAGTTCGTGCATTACACTTATCTTGGTGGCGAAAGTATTGGTGTAGTCCACACCATTGAATTTTGTAATGTTATTCATAGATAGTCCTGAATAAATTGTCTATGGTCCTGATATAATTCTTGGTATATGAAAATGTGGAATGGATACCTATCTGAACAGGATTTCTGTTCCCCATTAAACCCAAAAAAATCTATGATGGCATAGCTTGAAATTGCAAATCGATAATAGTATTTGTTTGGTTTTAAGGAACTTCTACAAATGGTACAATGAGGTGGAGAGATGGGTGTGAATAACGAGCACATCCGACCTTCAAATTCAACTTCGGGCAATTCCTGGACAATATGACCATTTTCTATATCCTTTGTTAGTGATTGATTGACTAATTACCTCTCGCCATACATTAGGATATACATTATATCACAAAATAAATTTATTATTTAATTCACAATAAATTTTATATGGTGTCAGTGCAACTTAATTTTAAATGTATATCATCATCAGAAAATAATAAAAAGTCTCCCAATCAGGTCAATCCCCACGCCAGGTAACCACAACATCATCGGGCCTGTAATTGGGACGCACATGAGATTCATTTAACGGCAACAGGGTCTGCTGCTCGAACATCAGCAGCCCAAGGTATGCTATCATGCTGCCGTTATCACCCATGAACCGCTGCTTTGGCACATAGAATGAAATGCCCCGCTCATTGCACATAATCCCAAGCATCTCCCGCAGCCGCATATTGGCACCCACACCGCCCGCAAGCAATATCTCATTCTTACCAGTATGTGCCACGGCCCTTTCCGTGACCTCAACAAGCATGGCAAATGCGGTTTCCTGGAATGAAAAGCACACATCTTCTATAGGAGATGTTTTCAGGGCAGCGGATGCGGCAGTGGACAGGCCCGAAAATGAAAAGTCCATTCCCTTCACAACATAGGGCATCGGCACATAGGATGATGCCTTTTTAGCAAGCTCCTCGATCTTGGGACCGCCCGGATGCTGTAATCCCGCACCCCTTGCAAATTTATCAAGTGCATTGCCAATACCGATATCCAGTGTTTCTCCGAACACACGGTAACGGCCAGTCCTGTAAGCCAGTACCTGGGAATTTGCCCCGCTCACATACAGTACCACCGGGTCCTGTGATGGTGTCTTCCAGCGCCCTACTTCTATATGTGCAACGCAGTGGTTCACACCGATAAGAGGTATGTCGAGTGAAAGGGACAGTGCCCTGGCCGCAGTGGCAGCGGTGCGCAGGCATGGCCCCAGCCCCGGACCCTGGGAAAAAGCTATAGCATTGATATCGCCGGGGGCAACTTCTTTATCCCTGGCATTTGCAAGTACTGTTGAAATCACATATTTAATATGGTCTGCATGATGCTGGGATGCTTCCCTGGGATGGATGCCTCCGGTTGGTGGAACATACGTGGAGGTTACTTCGGCTATTACATCAAATGTGTCCACAATAGCTGCGCTCAGGTTCCACGCAGTTCCTTCAATACCTAAGATTATGGGTTTGGTCGGTCCGTTCAAAGGAGTGCCCCTGTATTGTGATATTTTCAGGATAAGAAGGTGTGATCACGCTTAAATATTTAGTTTTTTGACTACAGTATTTCCTTGACTTTCCAGGCTACTTTGTCCAGTACAGGGATTATCGGGTCCAGTTTTGTGTCAGGTTCGATCAATACTACAACAAGGGCCTTTGGTCCTGCACGAGTTGCAATTAGCCTTTCATTTGGGTAATCAATGATTACCCTTGAACAATTTTGCCCGTATTTTGATATGGCAATATCGGCAGTCCTCAACATTGTTGCTGATGCCTTTGCATATTTTTCTATATTGGGTTCGGCAGGCTGGCTAAATATATAGCCGTCCTGGCTGGCGACAAGTGACATCTTCACTCCCCTGAAATTTGACAGGTCTTGTCTTACCCACTGGAACATATTGTCAATAATAATATTTTGTGACATATCTGGCACGTCAATAGCTTTATAAGAATAATTGATGCTACAGAAGTAATAAATCTTTCCCTCACAGCTAGTATCTCTGAAACCACCATTTTCATAAAATGCTGGTTGACGGCATCGGCATTGAATACCAGAAAGAGGACGGCACCATAGCAGGGGACAAGGTCTGGGTCGTTGATTTCCTAAATCCTGCAAACAATGAATTCCCGGTAGTTAACCAGTTCACAGTCATAGAAAACAACAAAAACATGCGGCCCGATATAGTCTTATTCTTAAACGGCCTGCTGCTGGCTGTAATCGAACTTAATGATCCTGCCTGTGAAAACGCTGCCATTAACACTGCGTATAACCAGTTTGAAACCTACAAGCAGCAAATACTATCCCTATTTCATTACAACAC
>DUIM01000103.1 GCA_013330355.1 Methanosarcinales archaeon | reverse complement strand
TTGACATTGATGCCAACGGTATCATCCATGTGACCGCACAGGACAAAGGCACAGGCAAGGAACAAAAGATCACAATTACGGCACCACATAAGCTTTCAGAGGATGAGATCAAGTCAAAGATAAATGATGCCGAACAGTTCGAAGAGGATGACAAAAAAGCAAAGGAACTGATTGAGCTTAAGAACCAGGCCGATACACTGGCATATACTACAGAAAAAGCCCTGTCTGATCTTGGTGATAAGGTCACTGAAGACCAGCGCAAGACCATTACTGAAAAGATCGAGAAGACCAGGGAGTCCATTGGTACGGATGATAAGGACCAGATACAGTCAGCCGTTGACGAACTGACCAAGGAGATGCAGGCCATCAGCACCATGATATATGAACAGGCTGCCAAGGAACAGCAGGCGGCAGGTGGTGCGGGAGCAGAAGCCGAGACCGGTGATGCGGGATCCAAAGACGGGGCTGGTGAAGCTACTGACGAAAATGTAGTGGATGCCGAATATGAAGTAGTGGACGAGGAAAAGGATAACTGATTCCTTTCCTTAACTTTTTTTATTAATTACACAAAATAATGGCTGATAAGCGCGATTACTATGAGATACTGGGCGTTAATAAGGACGTCAAGGAAGATGAACTGAAAAAGGCCTACAGGAAGTTGGCATTACAGTACCATCCTGACCGCAATAAAGAGGCTGGTGCTGAAGATAAGTTCAAGGAGATCAGCGAAGCCTATGCAGTGATTAGCGACTCGGAAAAGCGCATCAAGTACGACCAGTTCGGGCATGCCGGAGTTGACGGGCGCTGGAGCCAGGAAGATATCTTCAGGAGTGCTAACTTCGAAGACCTGTTCAGGGGTTCAGGTGGCGGCGGTGGTTCCGGGGATAGTATATTTGATATTGTTTTTGGCGGCAGGGGTCGCAGGCGCGGTGGTCCACAGAGGGGGTCTGACCTTAGATATAGTATGACCATATCTTTTGAGGATGCGTTCCACGGACTGGAGCAGAAGATCAGTATACCCCGGACAGAGAACTGTACCGTATGCAAGGGGAGCGGTGCAAAACCGGGGACTGTACCCAAGACCTGCGGTACATGCGGGGGGAGCGGCCAGTCTACCCGTGCACAGAATACGCCTTTCGGGCAGTTCATGACCACAAGTACCTGCCCCACATGCAGGGGCAGGGGCAAGGTGGTCGATGTTCCATGTACTGAATGTCACGGCAGCGGCAGGGTACAGAAGAAGCGGAAGATAAAGATTAAAGTGCCTGCCGGTATTGAAAGTAATTCGAGGATGAGGGTGGCTGGTGAAGGTGAGCATGGAACTGCCGGCGGGCCGCCTGGTGACCTTTTCGTTGATATTTACGTGAAGCAGCATAAGATTTTTAAGCGCGTGGGGAACGATATATTGGTGGAGAATGATATCAGTTTTACCCAGGCTGCTTTGGGTGATGAGATTATAGTGTCTACTGTGGATGGGAAGGTGAAGCTAAAGGTTCCTGCCGGGACACAGACCGGGGCTACATTCAGGGTGAAGGGTAAGGGTTTGCCCTATATTCACGGGCACGGGCAGGGGGACCTGCATGTGAGGACGAATGTGAATGTGCCTAAAAAGTTATCCCATAAGCAGAAGGAGGTTCTGCGGGAGTTTGCCAGGCTCGGCGGGGAGAAGCCTGCAAATGAGAATGAGAAGGGACTGTTCGAAAAGGTTGTTGACGGAGTGAAGGAGAAGATTTAGGGTGGGGATTGTTCTTATCAACAACACAACAAGACCATATATATTTTTATACATACCGTAAATAAGTCAATTTTTCACAGCCTTAAGTCTCTCTTTAACCTTCACTATCCGCAACAGCGCAGTATTATTGGGCGTCCCAATCCCGTACTCTTCCCCTAACCGGACAACTGCCCCATTGTACAGTGCCTTGTGCCAGATATCTGGAATAACATATTCCCTGGATAAGCTGGATTTCTAAAACATACGCTCAAGGGCATGCCTGGCAGGCATTCCCACTTCAATTCCCAGATCGGTGGCAGCCTGGGTGGCCTCTACCACACCGGATGCCAGCACGTCCTCGAAATTCCTGACCCCCCTCACTTTTACAGCCACGTCGTCCAGTTGTTCTGCCATTGATATATCCAGGTATCCGCACATTACAAAACCCCTGGGTGCCCTTATGACCAGCAGCGGCGCATGTTCCATATCAATTTTCAGGCCCAGTGCCGTGCCGTTTTCCAGTTCAATGGATTCGATTAGCATATCTCAATCCAGTTTTTTCAGGTCAGTGGACTGGCAGTCAGGACAGGATAGCTTACTTCCCATTCCTTTGAATCTGTTTCCACATGCACTGCATTCATATCTTGTCATGGCAGCAGCGCTCAGGTCCACGCTATCGGCAGCGCTTGAATCAACAAAACACATATTATACTGCACCTCATAAGATAGAAATCCGTAATAGGTAATAAGATTTCTGCTGAAACGGCAAACACTGGCAAACACTTATATATCTCTTACAATATCATATGCGGAAAGTACTTATGCCATCTTTAGCCCAGGACAGAGGAAGTCCAGACCTGACAATACTTATACCCTCATCCCTGACAGCAGAAACAAGGGACATGAAAATAAAGACATACAAGGTAGGGCAGATTGCAAGAGCAGCATCAGTATTCAGGGTCGGAAAGATCATCATCTATCGCGACCCGCAATTCGATGACAGTAGGTTTATCGACCTGCTGCTGAGATATGCAGAGACACCACAGTACCTGCGAAAACACCTGTTTCCCCTCAGGGAGGAACTAAAGCATGCAGGGGTGTTACCGCCGCTAAGGACACTGCATCATCCAATCGAATCAAGATCATCGAACCTCAACGAAGGAGAATTCCGGGTTGGGGTAGTGGTCCCAGGACCGCAAAAAAAGAAAAGCGAGAAAAAAGTCGGATCTGACAAAAATGCGTGGGTCGATATCGGAATAGATAGCCCGGTCCGCCTCGAAGCACCTTCAAGGAAGGTGCAAAATGGCGAGCGCGTTAATGTCAGAATCTTTTCGCGAAGACCAATACAAGCAAAGCTGGTAACAAAGGACGAGATTCCCATGTACTGGGGATACCATACAGCAGTAGAAGACAGCCTGTCAGGGGCGCTGGAAAAGATTTCAGAAGAAAATGCCCTGATAATCGCCACATCCCGCCAGGGTACGTTGCTCGACAACACACTCCTGGCAAAGATTGGGGAGAGGACAAAGCAGTCTGATTATACTGCTGTGGTGTTTGGCTCACCCAGGCAAGGTGTAGAGGCCATACTGGCCAATGAGGGTTTCAAGCTCTCAGACTTCCATTGTGAAGTGCTAAATACCATACCCGAACAGGGAACAGCCACAGTAAGGACAGAAGAGGCCGTATGGGCTACACTGTCTGCGCTGAACCTGGTCAGGTAAGCAATTGATCGTCCCGCCAGAGCGAATAGGATAATCCTAAAACCAGGAGGAAGAGAATGGCAAATTTACACAGACCAAGGCGAGGATCACTGGCATTCAGCCCGAGAAAAAGGGCAAAGAGCCAGATACCTACAGTGAGATCATGGTCCGAAGGAAACAAAGAGCCCAAACTGGGCGGTTTTGCCGGATATAAAGTGGGCATGACCCATGTGATCATGATGGACGATATGCCCAAAAGTCTCACCGAAGGAACGGAAATTTCCGTTCCTGTGACAGTGCTTGAAGTACCTGCAATGAAAATTGCAGCTATCAGGGTATATGGGGAAACAGGGCCATACGGCACCAAAATACTGGGCGAAGCATGGTCTGATGACCTTGATCCAACGTTAGACAGGAAACTGTTCACACCAAAGAAAACCAATACGAAAAAGGCACTTGAAAATATCGGGAAACTGGTTGAAGAAGGAAAGGTAGCAAACATCCATTTAATCTCTTATACACTACCGTCCCTGATAGCAGGAATCCCAAAAAAGAAGCCTGATGTGATGGAGAACAGGATAGTTGGCGGGGATATGCCCGCAAGACTTGAATATGCAACATCCTTGATTGGGAAATCAGTAGAAGTTTCTGACGTTTTCAACATCGGTGATATGGTTGACGTATTAGCCATCACCATAGGTAAAGGTACACAGGGACCTGTGAAACGGTGGGGCATCAACCTGATGAAAAACAAACACAGCAGACAAGGCAGTCTCAGGCAGATAGGCACCCTTGGGCCATGGAACCCCTCAAGAGTGAGCTGGCGGGTACCACAACTGGGCCAGACCGGTTATCAACAGAGGACAGAGTATAATAAACGTATCATCAAGATCGGTGAGAATGGTACGGACGTGACCCCTAAAAGCGGATTCCTGAACTACGGGGAAGTAAGCGGGAATTATTTGCTGTTAAAGGGCAGTGTTCCTGGTCCGAAAAAGCGGCTCATCAGGCTAAGACCGGCCATAAGGGGCGATAAACAGCCAACCGTTGCACCCCAGGTATCATATATCAGTGTGGAGTCAAAGCAGGGGTGAATTAAAATATGAATAAAGTAAAAATTATGGATATTACAGGAGCCCCTAAAGGCGATATCGAGCTCCCTGCTGTATTTGATGAGATATACAGGCCCGACCTGATCAAGAAAGCTGTACTTGCAGCCCAGGCTAACAGGTTACAGGTATATGGTCCCACACCTTATGCCGGTATGCAGACTTCGGCAGATAACTGGGGTCCCGGCCGCGGTGTAGCCCGTGTACCCAGGATCAAGACAGGTAATCGTGTGGCCCGTATTTCCCAGGCAAGAGGCGGCAGGAAAGCCCATCCTCCCAAGGTTGAGAAAGATTATTCTGAGAAGATCAATAAGAAGGAACGTTACAAGGCCATCAATTCGGCCATTGCAGCCACTGCAAATACCGAACTGGTCCAAAACAGGGGACACAGGTTCGATGCTGAGTTGCCTATTGTAGCTGATGATGGGGTCCAGGATATCAAGACAACTAAAGAGGTTGTCGGGTTCATGGAAGCTATTAATGTGTACGATGATGTGATAAGGGCAAAGAACGGCAAGCATATAAGGGCAGGTGGAGGTAAGAGACGCGGACGTAAGTACAAAAAGCCCAAGAGTCTGCTTATTGTAATAGGCGAGGATAACGGCATCGTACGTGCGGCAAGGAACTTATCAGGTGTGGACGTGATCAATGTGAACAGGTTGAATGCTGAACTTCTGGCACCAGGTACCCATGCAGGCAGGCTTGTCATCTGGACAGAATCTGCTATCAATGTATTAAAGGAGGAGTGATCAATGTCAGTAATATTACATCCTTTTGTTACAGAGAAAGCCACTTTTCATATCGAGGACGAGAACAAATTGCAGTTCGTGGTTGATATCAATGCCACCAAGGGCCAGATCAAAAAAGAGATCGAGGAACTGTACGATATCCCGGTACTTTCGGTGAGAACAATGATTACTATGAAAGGGAAGAAAAAGGCAATCGTATCCTTTGAAGGCGATAACACAGCCGGCGAACTTGCATCTAAACTTGGAATATTCTAGGGGAGGTTAAAGAAATGGGAAAGAGAATTATTTCACAGAACCGGGGCAAAGGAACACCCACCTATCGGGCACCTTCCCACAAATTTAAGGCCCGGCTTAAACATATCAAAGTGGACAGGGACGAAACTGTCAAAGGCGAGGTCATTGAGATATTGCACGATACTGCCAGGTCTGCACCTATTGCCAGGGTCAGCCTGGACAACGGGGAAGAACGCCTGATACTAATTCCGGAAGGCATTGCAGTTGGGCAGGAGATCGCATGCGGTATTTCCGCAGAGATACTGGCAGGTAATACGCTGCCACTGCGCGATATTCCTGAAGGCATACTGTTGTGCAATATAGAGAACAAACCCGGTGACGGCGGGCAGCTTGCCAGGTCAAGCGGTGTGTATGCCGTACTGATTGCCCATGATGTAGGTAAGACCGTGGTGCAGATGCCCAGTGGAGCCATGAAATGGCTGAATCCCGGGTGCAAAGCTACCATTGGCGTAGTGGCAGGTGGAGGCAGGGTCGATAAGCCCTTTGTGAAGGCCGGGAAGAAATATCATAAATTAAAGACAAGAGCAGCAAAGTATCCCAGGGTGTCTGGTGTGGCAATGAACGCCATAGATCACCCCTTTGGAGGCGGTGGATGGCAGCATCCGGGAAGACCCAAGACTGTGAGCCGAAGAGCACCGCCAGGTAGGAAAGTCGGGTCCATTGCGGCAAGAAGAACAGGAAAGAGGTGATAAGGTATGGCAAAAAAATCAACCACCAAATTGCCCAAGAGAAAGGGTGAGTTTACCTATCGGGGAAAGACTCTAAGGAATCTGAAAATGTTGAGCCTGGAGGAGTTTGCACAACTCCTGCCTGCAAGACAGCGCAGGACCATCAACCGAGGGCTTGGTGATGAACATAAGAAAATACTGAACAATATCAATGACGGAGATACCACCATCAAGACACACCTGAGGGATATGATAATCCTTCCCGAGATGGTAGGCCTCAATCTGGAGATACACAATGGGAAGAGCTTCGAGAAGGTCGAGGTCATACCCGAGATGCTGGGACACTATTTTGGTGAGTATTCCTTTACCCGCAGGCGGGTTTCACACGGTTCGGCCGGTGTGGGAGCTACCAAGTCCAGCAAGTTCGTACCGCTGAAATAATGGAGGATGATCAGATGTCAAGAATTGCTTATTCAGTGCAAGCAGACCCTGATACTACATCAAAGGCCATGGGTCATGAACTTCATATTTCACCCAGGCATTCAAGAGAGATATGCAGGGCTATCAAAGGTATGCAGACCGGACCGGCACGAAAGTACCTTGAGGATGTATCCGACCTGAAACAGGCGGTTCCGTTCAAGCGGCACAACGACAGTATGGGACATCGCAGAGGTCCCATGGCTGCTGGCAGGTATCCACAGAAGGCTGCAAAGGAATTTGTTAAATTACTGGTAAATGCCGAAGCCAATGCCGAATATAAGGGCCTGGATTCCGACCACATGAAGATAACACATATCGCTACCAAACAGGGCCGGGTCATAAAGGGATACAGGCCGCGGGCAAGGGGCAGGTCATCTCCCAAGAACACAGAGACAGTGAATATAGAAATGATAATCCAGGAGGTGCAGTGAACATGGGAATAGAAAGAAAGTTCGTGCAGGACGGGCTGACCAAGGCAAGGATCAATGAATATTTTACCAAACAGCTTGAACGTGCCGGATACGGTGGAATGGTCATCAACCGCACGCCCATGGGCACCCAGATAACATTATTTGCAGAGAAACCGGGAATGGTCATCGGTAAAGGCGGCAAGACTATACACCGTCTTACCAGTGATATGTCCTATGTCTATAATGTAGATAATCCCCAAATCGACGTACAGGAGATTAAGGTACCTGAACTCAATGCCCAGATGATGGCCAACCGTCTGGCCAATGCACTTGAGAGGGGATGGTACTTCAGGAAAGCAGGGCATAACATGCTTCGCAGAATAATGGATTCGGGAGCATTGGGTTGTGAGATCGTTCTGTCTGGAAAGTTCACAGGACCCAGATCCAAGGTATCCAAGATGGTCGAAGGATATATCAAACATGCAGGTAAACCGGCTGAAGAACTGGTGGATACCGGTTTTGCCACTGCCGTGAAAAAGCTGGGTACTATCGGGTGCCGTGTACGTATTGTACAACCCGGCACTGAACTGCCAGGCAAGTTCTACATGCTAAAAGACGAAACTCCGGTTGCACCTGAGACCTCTGAACCTGAGGCAAAACCAAAGGAAGGTATCAAAGAGGTACTGGAAAAGGCCCCTGAAGAGCCAGGGATGAAGAATATCAGACAGGTGGGCAGTGTTTGGGAACACAAACACGGTGAACTGGACTGGCATCCCATGTCCATACCTCATCCGGTCGCTGTAGCTGCTCCGGTGACCGAGGTCGCAGAAGAGGAAACGGTAACAGCCGTTGAAGCTGAATCTACAGTTGAAAATAAACCCACTGTTGAAGCTGAACCCACTATGGAAACAGTTGAAAAACCGGTAGATTCGCCTGATATTGAATTGCCCGAAGGTGAACAGACACGTATCAACGATGGTGTGGAAGAACACAAACACGAAGGTTATGATTACTGGCACCCCAGTTCCAGGATGCATAAAAACAAAGGAGATGAAGAGTAATGGCAATCCTGCGAGTGGACGAGATCCGTAACCTGAGCCGGGAAGAGAAACTGGACGAACTGGAGAAACTTAATGCCGAACTTATCAGGGAACGTGCTATTGCATCTTCAGGCGGTGCACCAGAGAACCCGGGCCGCATCGGTGAGCTGCGAAGGACCATTGCAAGGATCAAGACCATCCAGAAGGAGACCGGCGAATAAGAGGTAATATATGCAGATATCACCCAATAACCTCATCCATCACGAGTTGATAGGGCTTGAGGTAGAGGTGGTGGATTGCACTAATCCATATCAAATAGGAATTAAAGGAAAGGTGATTGACGAAACCAGGAATATATTGAAGATCGATGTGGGCGGCGGGCATGTTAGAATGGTGCCTAAATCTCATACTGATTTCATATTCACAATACCCGCGGGCAATGGTAGACGTTACCTGCCAGATGCCAGAGCGCGGGTCAGGGTAAAAGGAACTTTACTGCTCTCACAACCTGAAAACCGCATTCAGACAAAGTTCAAGAAAAGCTTCAGACGAAGAAAGAATAAATAAATATCATATAATAATGAGGAATATAAGATGACACGAGACATAGGACTGGACATTAATGCTTCTCCTGATGAGGAGTGTAATGATATCAACTGTCCATTCCATGGGACACTGCCAGTAAGAGGTCAGGTTTTTACCGGGTCAGTGGTCAGCAGTAAGATGGATAAGACAGTTGTTGTGAAGAGGACATTTGAGAAACTGGTCACTAAGTATGAGCGATATGAGAAAAGGCAGTCAAAGATGCATGCCCATAATCCCCCCTGTATCAATGCAAAAGAGGGGGATGTGGTAAAGATCGCTGAATGCAGGCCACTTAGCAAAACCAAAAAATTCGTAGTGATCGAGGTGACCGGATGATCGGGATGAAAGCCAAGATACCCCGTGCATTGAATGCCGGTGCCAGACTGGACTGTGTGGATAATACAGGTGCCAGGCAGGTAGAGATCATTTCCGTGAAAAAATACAGGGGTGTCAAGAACAGGCATCCAAAAGCCGGAATAGGAGATATGCTGGTGGTCAGTGTAAAAAAAGGCACACCAGAGATGCGTAAGCAGATACTGAATGCAGTGGTGATTAGGCAGAAAAAAGAATACAGGCGTCCGGACGGACTTCGTGTTTCATTTGAGGATAATGCCGCAGTGATCACTGATCTGGACGGTATCCCAAAAGGTACCGAGATCAAAGGGCCGGTTGCCAGGGAAGCAGCTGAAAGATTCAGCAAGATAGCCACGGCAGCTTCAATTATAGTATGAGGTGCTTATCAATGAAGATCGAATCAAAACAACCGAGAAAACAGCGCAAAGCACGCTATAATGCGTCGCTTCACCAGCGCCAGAAATTGATGAGTGCCCAGTTAAGTCATGAACTCAGGGCCAAGTACAATAAGCGCAACATTCCTGTAAATGTGAATGATACTGTAATGGTCATGCGCGGTGACCAT
Source organism: Methanosarcinales archaeon (assembly GCA_013330355.1). Classification (GTDB taxonomy): domain Archaea; phylum Halobacteriota; class Methanosarcinia; order Methanosarcinales; family Methanocomedenaceae; genus Methanocomedens_A; species Methanocomedens_A sp7939u. The sequence continues at coordinate 13,739 of DUIM01000103.1, read as the reverse complement.
ACCGGTACTGAAGGTAAGGTGGAACTGGTGGACTTAAAGAGAGGTATCATCGTAGTGGAAGGCGTAAGCGTGGCCAAGGCTGACGGTACAGAGGTACCCAGACCGGTACAACCGTCCAATGTAATGATAACCAAACTTGAACTCGATGACGATATAAGGAAACTTACCCTCAACAGAGGAGGCGAAGAAGAGTGAGCAGACATCAGAAGAGAGTAGCAGCACCCAGAAGTTGGCCGATATCCAAAAAGACCAATATTTGGGTGACCAAACCAAATCCGGGCCCTCACTCCCTTAAACAGGCAATACCGCTGGGTGTGCTTATCAGGGATATATTGAAATTAACAGATAATATGCGGGAGACAAAGCGTATCCTGAACGAGGGTAGCATACTGATTGACGGTATTGTGAGAAAAGACCATAAGTTCCCTGTAGGCATCTTTGATGTAATCCAGGCCCCGAAACTGGGAATATCTTACAGGATGCTCCTGGATCCAAAGGGTCGATTAAGGCTCAACGAGCTGGATGTGGATAAACCAAAGAAACCATGCAGGATCCTAAACAAGACCACAGTCAGGGACGGTAAGGTACAGTTGAACCTTCATGACGGGACAAATATCCTTGCCAGTAATGATTACAAAACAAGGGATACGGTTATCCTTGATATTCCTGACAAGAGTATTTACAAACACATCAAGTACGAACCAGGGAATCTGGCTGTAGTCATCGGCGGTACCCATTCAGGGCAGCTTGCCAAAATCAAGGAGATCAAGTCCGTACGCAGCAGCAGGCATAACATGGTGGTGCTGTCAAAGGATGATGGTACACTGTTCGAGACCATTGAGAATTACGTGTTCGTAGTTGGTACTGACAAACCGGAATTCAACCTGGGAGGTGAGATCAATGAGTGAGAATAATGTTATGACAATACCCAGGGTAGATAAGGTCACAGTCCACATAGGCGTGGGCGAGAGCGGGGAGAGGCTCAATAAGGCAGAAGCCATTCTTAGTGAGATCACCGGGCAGGGAGTTGTAAGGACAAAAGCCAAAAGAACACTACAAACCTTTGCCATTAAGAAGAACGAACCAATCGGGTGTAAAGTAACACTAAGGAGCAAACTTGCAGAGAATTTCCTTAAGACCAGTCTTGGTATTATCGAAAATTCACTCAGTGAATCCCAGTTCGATAATACAGGGAACTTTAGTTTCGGGATAGAGGAACATACCGATTATGAAGGAATGAAGTATGACCCTAATATCGGTATTTATGGCATGGATGTGGCTGTGTCACTGATCAAACCGGGTTACAGGATAGGCAGGCGTAAGATTGGAAAACGAAAGATACCGAACAGTCACAGGGTGACAAAGCATGATGCCATGGCCTTTATGAATGAGTATTACGGCGTGGAGGTAGTGGCATGAACAAAGAAACAGTCGCAGAGATCGGAAACAAGTTTGGCCGAGGGGCTAACGAGTGCCGCAGGTGCGGCCGGAAACAAGGTCTGGTAAGGAAATACGGAATATACCTGTGCAGGCAATGTTTCAGGGAAATTGCACCTGACATGGGATTTAACAAATATTCGTGAGGTGAATGGAATGGTATTATTAGACCCACTGGCAGATGCACTCTCAACCATAATCAATGCCGAGAGTACAGGTAAATCCGACTGCATCATACATCCTGCATCAAAAGTGATAGGTAATGTATTGAAAGTAATGCAGGATATAGGGTACATTGGCAATTACGAGTTCATAGACGACGGCAAGTCGGGTATGATCAAAGTGGAACTTATTGGAAAGATCAACAAATGCGGAGTCATCAAACCCAGGTCATCCGTGGGGTATCATGACTTTGAAAAATGGGAGAAACGCTATCTTCCAGCCCGTAATTTTGGTACCTTGATACTGACCACGCCTGAAGGGGTGCTGTCCCATAGTGAGGCCAGGTCCCGGGTAGTTGGCGGGCAACTGCTTGCATACGTGTACTGAGGTGCGTAAAATGCCAAAAGATTTGAAAAGGACATTAGACATTCCCGAAGGGGTAACTGTAGTACTGGAAGGTAACACCATTTCAGTCACTGGTCCCCGGGGTTCATCTGTCCGTGAAATTTGGTATCCGGGTATTGTCATAGCGCTGGAGGATAACCAGGTTACAGTAGACTCGTCTAAACCCAGGAAAAAACAGGCAGCTATGATGGGTACAATTACATCCCATATCAATAATATGATCAATGGTGTCACCGGTGGATATACATACAGGATGAAGATCGTATATTCACACTTCCCTATCCAGTTGAAAGTGGTAGGGGATCACCTCAATATCGGGAATTTCCTTGGCGAGAAGAAACCGAGGAAGGCAAAGATACGGGGTAACACAAAGGTGGAGACCAAAGGTGACGAAGTGATAGTTTCTGGTATAGCTATCGAAGATGTAGGCCAGACTGCCGCTAATATCCAGCAGGCGACCAAGATAAAAAGGTTCGACCCGAGAGTATTCCAGGATGGCATATATGTAGTGGAGACGACAGCGTAGGTGATAGTAATGGAAGAAGAGATAATCAATGAATTCACTTCAATCAAAGAAGTCGACGAATCCGGGGCAAAGGTTGAGACCGGTGAAGCAGTGGAAGAAGTCGAAGCTATACCGGTAGCAGAACTTGAACTGGATACCGAATTCCAGAGACTTTTGAAGGTCAGGAAGAAGCAAAAATCCAAAAAGCCCAATTTTGTCCAGACCGATCTTCACAAGAAAAAGAGACTTAAAAATTACTGGCGGCGTCCCAAGGGATTGCATAACAAGAAACGGCGTCACATCCTTGGAAAGGGTGAAATGGCCAGGGTCGGATACGGAAGCCCAGTAGCAGTTAAGGGGCTTCATCCTTCTGGTTTCCAGGATGTGCTGATGTCCAGGGTACAGGATCTTGATGAAATGGACCCCAGTACCCAGGCAGTTCGCATTGCCAGAACTGTGGGACAGCGCAAGCGCATGGACATTGTTAAAAAAGCCATGAGCCTGGGACTGAAGATACTGAACCCTCCAACAGAAGTAGCTCCAATGGAAGAGGAGGTGCAGTGAGATGGCTGATCTACGTAACCAGCGCAACATCGCAGCTCATGTACTGGATGTGGGTGTCCACAGAATATGGATGGACCCGGAATCTGCTGGTGATATTGCCAATGCGATCACACGCCAGGATATAAGGGAACTCATATCAGAGGGCGTAATTAAAGCCAAACCCGTGAAGGGTGTATCCAGGGGCAGAGCCCGGAAACTGGATATTAAGCGGGCATACGGACACCGAAAGGGTCACGGTTCAAGAAAAGGAGCCAAAGGTGCACGCAATCCAAAGAAAAGACAATGGATAAAGAAAATACGCGCATTAAGAAGAAGGCTGCATGAAATGAAAGCCGATGAAATGCTGGATAAGTCCACATATAACAGGATGTACCGCAAAGCTAAAGGCGGCGTATACAGGAACGTGGCACACATGGAAGCGCATATCGAATCCCTTGAACAAAGGGAGGACTGAGAATGGCAACAGGACCAAGATACAGAGTACCTTTCCGACGCAGAAGAGAGGGTAAGACCGATTATCGTCAGCGTCTTCATCTATTGATTTCAAAACAGCCCAGAATAGTGGCACGCAGGAGCCTGAACCACATGAAACTCCAGCTGGCCACACCAAAGCCTGATGGGGACAATACATGGGTTCACGCAGATTCCAGCGAACTTGAAAAATACGGCTATACTGGTAGTACAGGTAATACACCTGCGGCGTACCTTACAGGCCTGCTCTTCGGGTATAAGGCCCAGGCAGCAGGTTATGAGAACGCCATCCTGGATATGGGATTGCAGGTCTCATCCAAAGGCTGCCGGGTATATGCTGCATTGAAAGGTGTGGTGGATTCGGGTTTCGAAGTACCCCATGACCCTGGGATATTCCCAGTGGAATCAAGGATAAAGGGTGAAGAGATCAAGGAATACACAGGTACGGATATACCTGCCCAGTTCGAGGAAGCTTTGGCAAAGATAAAAGATAAATTCGGGGAGGATTAAACAATGGCATACAATTATGAAACGGAATGGATTCCAAAGACACGATTGGGACATCTGGTAAAAGAAGGCCAGGTAACGTCAATTGAAGAGGCCCTGTCCTCCGGACTCCCTATTAAGGAACCCCAGTTGGTAGATTCACTGCTTCCCGAACTCAAGGAGGAAGTGCTGGATATAAATATGGTCCAGAGGATGACCGATTCGGGCAGGCGTGTCAAGTTCAGGGCAGTTGTAGTAGTAGGCAATGAGGATGGTTACATAGGTCTGGGCCAGGGCAAGGATGTCCAGGTGGGACCTGCCATCAGAAAGGCCATAGATTCTGCAAAGATCAATATCATAGGTATCAGGCGGGGATGCGGTTCATGGGAGTGCGGATGCGATACAGAGCATACCGTGCCCTTTGAGGTCGTGGGTAAGATGGGCAGTGTAAAGGTCATATTGAAACCCGCACCCAGGGGTCTGGGCATGGCAGCCGGAAAAACGGCAAAGACTGTTATGCAATTGGCAGGTATCAAGGACGTATGGACCAGGACCGAAGGGCAGACAAGGACCACTTTGAACTTTGCAAAGGCCACTTATGAAGCATTGAAAAGGACCGCAGTAGTCCGTACCGTGGGGGCAGAGTAATGTTTACGGCGGTGCGGCTAAGAAGTACGGTCAATACCAGGCCGGAGATCAGGGATACCCTGAAGATGCTCAGGCTCAACAAGGTCAATCACTGTATTGTCATTGAAGAGAATCCACATAACAAGGGCATGATACATAAAGTGAAGGACTATGTGGCATGGGGCAATATTTCCCCACAAGCTTTATCCCAGCTTATGCGCAAGCGAGGCGAACTTAAGGGAAATGGCGCACTGGATGATGAGTACGTTAAGGAGAATACTTCCTTTGACGGTATCGATGCACTGGCACAGGCCATCTGCTCAGGTGAAGTGTCTATCAAGGATGTCCCGATGCTAAGGCCTGTATTCAGGCTCCACCCGCCCAGGAAGGGACATAAAGGTATCAAGAAAACGGTACCAGAGGGTGGAGTACTGGGTTATCACGGTGATGATATCAATGCGCTTCTCCACAAGATGAGGTAATACTTATGAAAAAGAACGTAACTAAATTCAGAGGTTCCAGGACGTGCGGAGGTGGCACACATAAGAACCGTCGCGGTGGAGGAAGTCGTGGAGGCCGGGGTAACGCGGGTGGATGCAAACACCATTTCGTGCGCAATTACATGAAAGGCATGGCATATGGCAAGCATGGGTTCAAACGTCCATTGAAGGTCCTTTCAAGTAAACCCATTGTAAATGTGGGTGAACTGGACGAACTGGCTGAACAAATGGTGCAGTATGGTGAGGCGTATAAACAAGGCGATGTTTATCATATCAACCTGGCAGAACTGGAATACCCAATAGCAAAAGTGCTGGGTAATGGCAGGATCACCAAACCCATGGCTATCACAGTCTCTGAATGCAGCATAAGTGCAAGGTCCAAGATCGAAGAAGCTGGCGGCAGTATAGAAGAATATGTCCCACCTGTTAAAGAAGTAGACATTGAACCGGAAGAGACACAGAAACCAGATGTTGAAGAAGATATCTGATTATTAATTCATGGAAAGAAAGCAATAATGTTAAATTATTGTTTTTCCATTCCATATTTTTAATATCAAAATCAGTTCTATTTATTAATATCAAATTTGGGTGCATTTTATGACCTTCAAGGATACCATCGAACCAATCTTACGAAGACTCCCGGCCGTGGCAAGACCGGAGGGACATGTCCATTTCAAAAAGAAACTGACCTGGACATTGAGCATACTAGTGTTGTATTTCGCTCTGTCCAATGTTCCGCTTTTCGGCATGTCTCCTGAATCCATAGACCTGTTCGAACAATACAGGGCATTCTTTGCAGGGGCCTCGGGCTCAATCCTGCTACTGGGTATCGGCCCCATTGTTACTGCATCCATCGTGTTGCAGTTGCTGGTGGGAGCGGATGTGATCAAAATGGACCTGAGCAACCCCCAGGACCAGGCTATCTTCCAGGGAGTCCAGAAACTGCTGGTGTTTGTGATGATCATATTGACAGCACTGCCCCAGATTTTGGGCGGGTACATCAAGCCCGATGCCGGCCTGGCAGCAATGCTGGCAGCGGATTTTAACATCTCGGCCGCAGCCGGGCTGGACCTTGTGATATTAATAATATTCATTCAGATATTCATTGGCGGAACCCTGATATTGTTCATGGATGAGGTGGTATCCAAATGGGGTATAGGTTCCGGCGTGGGACTGTTCATTGTGGCAGGAGTGTCACAGGCGATCGTTACGGGCCTGTTCAGTATAACGCGCCCGGGAGGACCTGGCAGTGCACCAGTTGGCCTTTTACCAAAATGGCTGTATTTCACTACCGATGTGGGACTTGGCAACCTGTTCTCAGATAATGCCTTCCAGAATGTTTTCATTAATGGCGGTATCCTGGCACTGATAAGTACGGTCCTGATTTTCCTTGTAGTGGTATATGTGGAATCCACACGTATAGAGATACCTCTGGCCCATAGTGCAGTGCGGGGTGCCAGGGGCAGATTCCCTGTCAAGCTTATTTATGCCAGTGTGCTTCCCATGATACTGGTCAGGGCACTGCAGGCAAATATCCAGATGGTGGGCATGCTGCTGTTCAATAAAGGGATTACGTTTTTGGGTGAGTTCAGGGGCGGTACAGCTACCAGCGGCCTGATGTATTATTTATCGCCATTACACGGTCCCGGTGATTGGATACCCAGTCTGGTGAAACAAAATTTTGATGACATTAATACCCAGTATGTTGCTGCAGGTTTCGTACCTGTGGATACGCCTGCCCTCTGGCAGATATTTTTACATGTGGGTGCGGATGCTACCATGTTGATCGTTGGAGGTGTCATCTTTGCACTGTTCTGGATTGAGACAACAGGTATGAATGCAAAGAACACGGCCCAAAAGATACATAATTCAGGTATGCAAATACCAGGATTCAGGCGGAACATCGATAGTATTGAAAAGGTTATGAACCGTTATATTCCCAGAGTTACCATTATCGGAGGTGCGTTCATCGGCTTATTGACACTGTTGGCCAGTCTCATGGGTACACTGGGAGGTGCAGGCGGAACCGGTCTGCTGCTGGCTGTGAGTATTGTGTACAGGTTGTACGAGGACCTGGCATCCGAACAGATGATGGAGATGCATCCGATGATGAGACAATTCCTCGGAGGTACTTCATAGTATGGTTAATCTGGTATTACTTGGTGCGCCGGGTGCTGGCAAGGGCACCCAGGCTAAGATGCTGGCCGGTAAGTACGGTATCCTTCATATATCCACGGGCGATATATTACGGGAAAATGTGAGCAATAATACTGAACTGGGCCAAAAAGCGAAGGGATACATGGACAAGGGCGAACTCGTCCCTGACAGTGTACTTATTGATATTATCAGGGACAGGCTATCAAGGCCTGATACTGACAACGGATTCCTGCTGGATGGTTATCCACGGACCATTCCCCAGGCAGAAGCGCTGGATAATATCTTTAGCCAGTTGGGAAAGAGACTGGATGTAGTGATCGATATCGAGGTTCCGGACGAGGAACTGGTAGCCAGGCTGGCAGGCAGGCGGATGTGTAAGTGCGGTGCCAGCTACCACGTAACGTTCAATCCTCCAATGGAGGGAGGGATATGCGATGTATGCAGCGGGGAATTGTACCAGCGTGACGATGATACCGAAAACTCAGTGAAGACCAGGCTGGTCGCCTATTACAACCAGACCCACCCGCTTATTGATTATTATACCGATAAAGGATTGTTGCGTACTGTTAGTGGTACCGGGGGTATTGAGGATATCTTCGGTGAGATCACAGTCGTTATTGATAAGATATTGGAGTAGTACATGCCAAAATCTGACTTTAAGCAGACACTGGAAAGGGCTGCACTTGCCCTTGGTTTCGGAATGATGTTCGGGATCATCCTGCTTGGTGAACGTTTCAGGATACAGGTAGGTGAGGTAGTACAGATATTACTGGGGCCGCTGCCCGATATCCTGCCCTTCCATATTATGCTGTTCGTGATGGCCGCTATTACCGGCCTGTATGCATCGCTGATCCAGAAATATACCATGGATTGGGAACTGATGCGCCGGGTGCAGGACCAGATGAAGAACTTCCAGAAGGATTTCAGGGAGGCGCAGCTTGCAGATAACCAGGCTAAAGTGAAGAAAATGGAAGCAGAGCGCTCAGCCATGATGAATGACCAGATGCAAATGACCAAACAGCAGTTCAAACCCATGGCTTATATCAGCATTATCTCGCTGCCCCTGTTCATGTGGGCGTATCTTTACATCGGCGAGCATCCTGATCCAGCCCTTATATTCCCGTTCTGGGGTGAAAAGTCGCTGACCGGATTTGCACTGGGTCCTATCCAGTACTGGATATACTGGTATTTCATCTGCAGTCTGCCTATCAGCCAGATTATCAGGAAGAGCCTGAATATCGGCGGCGTTTGAATATGATAATTACAGTCAGCGGTCCACCAGGGAGCGGGAAGAGCACGCTTTCAAGGGCGATAGCTGAACATTTTAACTTGAAACTTGTGTCCTCAGGTGACGTTTTCAGGGCCATGGCAAAGGAAAATGGAGTGGATCTTGAAAAGTTCGGGCATATGGCCGAAGCTGATCCTGCCATTGACAAGGAGATCGACAGGCGGCAGGTGGAACTTTCAAAGACCAAAGGGGATTTCCTGTTCGAGGGACGTCTATCGGGCTGGCTGATAGATGCTGACCTGAAGATAATGCTCAAGACCGATGTGGGGGTCAGGGCAAGGCGGATCGCAGGCAGAGAGAATATTTCCCTTCAGCAGGCCATGGACGAGACAATGGTGCGCCAGGAGAGTGAGGCAAAGCGGTACAGTGAGTACTATGATATCGATATATCTGACCTGACCCTGTGCGACCTGGTGATCGAGTCCAGTGTCTGGAATCAGGAAGCTACGGCGAATGTTGCTATTACAGCAATTGAATCTATGAAGGAAAAGGGGCTGAGGGGTTAGATGGATCATAAATTGCCTGCTGATATCAATCGGGAATTAGAATGCAAAGTGGAGGATACCACTGATCCTGCTTATGGATTTATTCCTAACAAGCGTCCTATAAGGGACCATATTACTCACGGTGTTATCAATCTCGACAAACCTGCCGGACCCACCAGTCATGAGGTGGTGTCGTGGGTGAAGAAGATACTGGACCTTCCCAGGTCAGGACACGGTGGAACACTGGACCCTAAGGTTACTGGTCTTTTGCCTATTATGCTGGGCAATGCAACCAAGTCGGTTGGGGCGCTTATGACTGCGGGGAAGGAATATATATGTTTAATGAAATTACACTCCACTGTAAAAAAGACAGTAGTTAAGGAGATCGCACAGGAGTTCACGGGACCTATCTACCAGAGACCTCCGGTAAAGTCGGCTGTGAAACGTGAGGTAAGGATACGCAATATCTATTACCTGGATATACTTGAGATCAATGGTACCAAGGTGCTGATGCGCGTGGGCTGTGAGGCGGGTACGTATATCAGGAAGCTGTGCCATGATATGGGTGAAGCTCTTGGTTCTGGTGCGCATATGCAGGAGTTGCGGAGAACCCGCAGCGGTCCGTTCAGGGAGGATGACAGCATGATGACGCTGTTCGACCTGAAGGATGCTATGGTTATGTACCAGGAGTCGGATGACGAGAGCGAACTGCGCAGGGTGATTCGTCCAATGGAGGCGGGTCTTGTGCATCTGCCCAGGATTTTGATAAGGGATAGTGCTGTGGATGCCATCTGTCATGGTGCCAGCTTGGCTGCGCCTGGTGTGGTGAAGGTGGATACTTGTATGAACACGGGCGATATGGTGCTGGTCATGAGCTTAAAAGGCGAAGCGGTTGCGCTGGCATGGAGCCTTATGGACACGGATGCCGTGCTTGAGGCAGAGACTGGTATGGTGGCCAATACTAAGCGGGTGCTGATGCCTGAGGGTACTTATCCCAAGGGCTGGATAACGAAGACTGAAAGAAAAGATGAAGCTGACTGAAAATTGTCAGCTAAACGCAAAATACGGATACCTTGATGCCGAGGTAGTCTAGCGGTATGGCGCAAGCCTGGAAAGCTTGTGGGGCTTGGTTCCCCTCGGGAGTTCGAATCTCCCCCTCGGCGCTTTATTATTCTACTGTTGTTGTTATATTTTTTATAACGAAACGTTTTTAAATATATAACAATATGTACAATTTATATGTACGATTTGAGCCATATATTTACGAAATCAAATCTTAAGGTTCTCAGACTTTTGAAGAAGGAAGAGGGGTTATATATCAGGGAGATTGCAGAAATACTTGCTATATCGCCTTTTTCTGTCCACAATTCGATCAAGTTATTTAAAAGATTGGGGTTTGCCGAGGAAAAGAAAGTCAAAAACAGGAAAACAATCTATCTGGTCAGGGATAATCCTATACTTAAAAAAATGGTTTCTTTGATAAATATTTCGGACTTATCAGGGAATAAAAACTTTAAAAAACTAATGAAATCAGGAAAGGTAGGGGTTTACGGTAGTTTTGCATCAGGAGAGGATACTAAAGAGAGCGACATTGATCTATGGTGCTATAAGCAAGAAAAAGTTTCAAATATTGAACTAAGAGAAATCACCAGGGAGATTGAGAAGGACTTTGGGATGGAAGTAAAACTATTTGTTTTAAGTGACTCAAAGATAAAGGATATAATGGATAATGACCCTGAATTTTTTTATCGGTTGAAATTGAGTTCAATAGCTGTAAATGGTGATGTGTTTGGCTGAAGTTGAAAGATGTTTCAATAAGGGGTTATTGCAAAAGCGCGGTCCTAGTATAGATTTGGCCAGAAAGAGTATACGGCAGGCGGATATATTTCTTAAGGATGCAGGGAAATTAATTGATTCGGACATGACCCGAATGAGTGTACTTGCTTTGTATAATGCATTTTTTCATGCGGCGAGGGCATTGCTTTTTAAAGACGGGATAAAGGAGAGAAGTCATTTCTGTGTGGCAAGGTATGTGGAATCGGAGTATGTTTTGAATAATAGGCTTGATAAGAAGTTTGTTTTATTTCTCGATTCTTTGCGGGATATGAGACATAATACCCAGTATTCCCTGGATTTTGTTGAGGTTGATGAGGATTTGAATATTATCTATAACACTTGCCTTGAGTTCATTGGTGAAATGGAGAAACTCATCGAATAATTGTAATTGCATTTATGGTGTTCTCATATATGCAATGGAAACACTCCGAAGTAGTCTAGCGGTATGGCGCAAGCTTGGAAAGCTTGTGGGGCTTGGTTCCCCTCGGGAGTTCGAATCTCCCCCTCGGCGCTTACCACCTTTCTCTTATATCATTACCCCGGATTAAAAATCCGAAAGGCATCGGTAGTATGCTCAGAAATTCTATCGATATTGGATTATTGGATTTTTAGTATTCTCCATCCCCTCTGTCGAAAAAACCACCAAACACACACCAGACCCTCCTCATCTCCCCTTCACCCTGCGCCTCACCAGCGAATCCCTTGCCGCGATCTCCTCAAGCACAGCTTCAAACCCCTCATCCGGGGCCAGCATCCTGTCAAGATACACCCCGGTAACACCAACCCTCGCCCGCCTGTTCAGCACCCTGATCCTCTCTTCAACAATATCCTGTCCCACCCCGATCTTCCTGGCTACCGAACCCGGCGGCAGGTCTGACAGCGGCGTTTCAACATGCCCCTCCGGCATCGGTTCAATCAACATCAACCGTTTATCAACACCAGGAACACGGTTATTGAGCACATCCCCCAGCCCATCCGGACCCAGCTGTCCCCCGAATGCATAGAAATCCAGTTCCCTGGTAGTAGGCCCGACCAGAGGGAACGTGACCATAGTATTCCCTGGCAGGTAGATATGTGCCTTGGCAAGCCCACCCGGCGTGGCCTGTACCAGCTTCCTGCCAGTGATGCCGTGTTCATCCAGCGCCAGTTCCACCATGAATGATTGCACCACCCCCGGAATAATGATATCGATATCGCTGGTTTGTGATACATCACCCCTGGCAAGGCTGCCGTAAACATAACTTTCAAATCCTGCATTTCCAAGGGAATACATCACACCAGCCGCCATTTGCCTGAAGTTCCCCAGCAGTTCCCACTGCCCTTGCTCATAAGTGATAGTTCTCTGGTGTCCCATGGTTGCGGTCTTGCGGCGCATTCAATATCCAGGATTGCCTTCAATCCATATAAAACACAAAGTCTAAAATGTAAAGCCCCAATAATACAAGTGCATGAAAATCATCTCAGTGACAGGTTACAAAAAATCCGGCAAGACCACCCTGGTTGAACAACTTGTACGGGAACTGGCCAAACGCGGCAGTGTGGGCACGATAAAACATATGCCCGGTCATGACCTGAATCCGGACGGTACAGATACAGGAAAGTACATGAATGCCGGTGCCATGGCAGTACTGGGTGTGACCTCTTATGGCTCTGCAAAATTCATCCCCGGAACCGACCTTAAGAATGCTCTTGATGAACTGGCTAACAGCGGTATGGATTATGCAGTGGTCGAAGGGTTCAAGGACAGCCGCCTGCCAAAGATCATATTGGGAGACCTGGAACTGCCGGATGAGGTAGCAAGGCTGGATAGTACCCTTGACATGGCAGATGAAGTACTTACAAACCTGCTCGACATTATAGAGCAGCAGCCTGAATACCATACCCTTGATTCCCTTATTGCAAAAGTGCGGCAGAACCCCGGGATTAGAGAAGCAGGAGCAATCGGAAGTTTTACAGGCATCGTAAGGGAGAAGACCGGGGACATGGTAACAAAAAGCCTGGAATTCGAATCATACAATGAAGTTGCCGCCAATAAGATCAGCCTCATCGAAACCGACCTGAAAGCATGTGAAGGCATCCTGGATGTAAGGATACACCACCGCGTGGGCAGGATAGAAGCAGGGCAGGATATCTTATATATCGTAGTTGCAGCCTCACACAGGCAGCAACTCTTCCAGGCCCTGTCAGATGCCATAGAGCGGGTGAAGGCAGAGGTTCCCATCTGGAAAAAGGAATACACAACCACAGGCGAATTCTGGGTGCAAGACCACCCGTAAAAAGATTTATTCAATCTTAAACACCTTTGTAGAGATGTGAACAAAATATGACATTATTTGGTACCAATGGAGTAAGAGGGATAGCAAATTCTGAAATGACACCCGACATGGCCCTGAACCTCGGAAAAAGCCTGGGCACATATATGCACAGGCACGGCCTTGGCAGCAGGGTAGCGGTGGGCAGGGATACCCGCGTCTCAGGGAATATGCTAAAGTCAGCCGTCATCGCAGGATTACTGTCCACAGGCAGGAAAGTGGTGGATATAGATATACTGCCCACACCTGCGCTGCAGTACTATGTACGTGATAATGCTAATGCGGGTGTAATGATAACCGCATCCCATAATCCCAGGGAATATAACGGCCTGAAGATAGTGGCTGGTGACGGTACCGAGTTTTCAAGAAAAGGCGAAGCAGAAGTTGAACAGATATACTATGCCGGTGAGTTCCATGCTGCACAGTGGAATGAGACTGGCAATTTTTCCAGTGACAGGACAATCCCCAGGACATACATGGACGGGATTATCTCAAATGTGGATG